>JANPEU010000188.1:0-13299 GCA_031423175.1 Bacteroidota bacterium | reverse complement strand
AAGCAGCCTGAAGAAGTTGCTTTCTTTTTTTTGAAAATCACATCACCATAAGGTTGCTCTATAAAATGCAAAAACTGAAAATTAAAGAGTTCATCATAAAAAAACCGCCCCACTTTTTATTAATGGGACGGCCTCTTTTTTTATACCCAGGTAAGTTTAATATTGGTAATTCTCTTTTCCTTCATTTGCAGTTTGATATTGATCAATTCAGCCCTTTGTCCCGGAATTTTTGTTTCATGGGTTTCTATAAACATAATCTTGAACATTGTATGCGCATCTTCAGTAATTATTTTTTTTAGAATTTCTATTTCTGCACCTTCTATATCTACTTTAACTAGGTCAACTTTTTTATTCAATTGCCGGATAAAATTGAATAAGTCTATTACTTCAATTTCATTATAAGAACTTGAGTCAACATTATTTTTGCTAGCAATTATCGAAGAGCCAATTGTAAAACTTGATTCTTCATCTCTCATTTCTTTACGCCTGTACATCTTTATCACAGCATCTTTATCCCAAACACCTTTATTAATACATTCCACATTTATTTTTTTCTTACATCGCCGGCTTAAAATTTTAAAAGCTATTGGGTCTGGTTCAAATGCATAGATTGTTGCATCGGTAATGGAGAGATATGAAGTGATTCTTCCAACATTCGCCCCGCAATCCAGAACAATCGAGTCTTTATTCAAACGAAATAACCAGGGAAAAAGTTTGATATAACTAATCCATAACGCCCCTGTGTTTAATATTTTTCTTTTTATCAATGCCGCTCGCATAAATGCAATAATAATTTTAATTAAATGTTATAAGGTTTGGAAGGTTTTAATCCCGTTTTGGCAGTAACTTTCATTGTCGTTTCTGTTAAGTTCATTCAGTGAGATGCAAATAAATTGAATTCAATGACAAAAAAAATTATAGCTGTATTCTTTTTCATATTTCTTTTTTCAAATATGTATGCCCAACCTGTCCCGTCCGTACGGGAGGAGAAATCGCTGGTCAGGAATATGAAGATTACAAAGAGCTTAAAAATTAAAAAATCAATATATAGCCTTGATGCTTTTGACAGTCTTGCAAAATCTGTTTTGATTATTGAAGGAAATAATATCACGATTGATTTTAATAATGCAACACTCAAAGGAAGTAATAAGCAAAAAGACCCGGATCATTTTTTTGGTACGGCTATCATTATCCGAAACAGCAAAAATATTACAATCAAAAACTTGAAAATAAAAGGATATAAAGTTGCATTGCTTGCAAGAAATGTTGAAAAGCTCATTCTTGATAATTGCGATTTCAGTTACAACTATCGTCCGCATTTAAACAGTACGCAGGAAAAAGAAGATATATCTGACTGGATGAGCTATCATCATAACGAAAATGACGAATGGTTGAGGTATGGAGCTGCCATTTATTTAAGTGGTTGTGATTTTGCAGAAATAAAAAACTGCAAAGTAACAGGCGGGCAAAATGCATTGATGATGACGCAGAGCAATTACGGAATGATTTATAATAATAATTTTTCATTCAACTCTGGCATCGGTATTGGAATGTATCGTAGCAGTAAGAATACTATTCTATACAATAAAATAAATTTTAATGTTCGTGGATATAGTCATGACGTTTACAATCGGGGACAAGATAGTGCCGGTATTCTGGTGTATGAACAAAGCAATGAAAATATTTTTTTTAGCAATTCAGTTACTCATAGTGGTGATGGATTTTTTCTTTGGGCAGGGCAAACAACAATGGATAGTGGCAATGGCGGGTGTAATGATAATATAATAATGAAAAATGATTTTTCATATGCACCAACCAATGGGATTGAAGTTACTTTCAGCAGAAATATTATTAAGGACAACCGTATTTATGAATGTGATCATGGCATTTGGGGTGGGTACAGTTATAATTCAGTGATTGAAGGAAACAAATTCAGAAATAACAGAATTGCAATTGCTATTGAACATGGTCAGAATAATGAAATAAAATACAATGTCTTTTCAGAAGATAAAGATGCTATAAAACTCTGGGCAAGAAAAGAACAGCCTGCCGATTGGGGTTATGCAAAAAACAGAGATACCAAAAGCAGGGATTATAAAATTGCATTCAATAGTTTTAACCGGAATGAAAATGTTTTTAATTTCATCAGAACTGAAAATCTTATTATTTCCGGAAATACGTATGGAGATTGTAACTCGATTTATAAAATTGATTCAACAGTTTTGAATATTGACAGCAGCGTTATCGAAAATTATGATACTGTCAAATACTATAAAATAGTTGATGAGGTCGTTAATAAGATAGCTAACCCATTGAATCCATTTCTTGGAAATGGCATTTATACTGGGAGAAGCAATATTCGTATGACTGAATGGGGGCCCTACAATTTCAATTATCCCATTTTATGGAATACAAACCCAACAGATACTTCAAGTGAAATGAAATTTGAAATACTGGGACCAAAAGGAAAATGGAAAATCAAATCATTTAAGGGTATTGAAAAAATTTCTGCAATGACTGGAGGGTTTCCTTCAACCATAACTGCACAGAAAATCAAAGCTGATAATACAGATATTAAAATTAAGTTGGAATATTTGGGAGAGGCATTTACAAATCAATTCGGAGAGAATATTTCTAAAGGCAAACCATTTAATTTTTCTTTTTCAAAATATTTTAAACCCATGAACTGGGAAGTAATGTGGTTTCATTATGATTCTGCTTACAATCCCATTAAGTCAGGAAATCTTTTTCCTCCTTATTCTAAATACAGACCGTTTAAGAGAGAACAAACAAAAAAACTCGATTATGCCTGGTGGGGTGGGTTGAAAGACGATGAAACTAAGGAACAACACAGCCAATTTATTACAGTTGCCACAGCAAGAAGTGAATTTGAAAAAGGAGAATATGAATTAAGTGTAACCTGGGATGATGCAGTCCGTATTTATATTGATACAAATCTTGTGGTTAATGAATGGAACCCGTCACTATATAAGTTTGATGAGTCGCCAAACAAAAAAATAAAGCTAAAACTAGGAGGCACTCATTTTTTTAGGGTAGAACATATTGAGTTGGGAGGTTTTGCCACTTTACAGCTTAAACTCAGAAAATTGGATTGAAAATCATTGTTAAGCAATGAAGTCAAATATTTTAAGTTCATACCCTTTTCTATGCATATCAAATCGAAAGAAGAAGATTTGTTGGTTTTTTCGAAGTATTTAAGAATTCCCGCCTTTTAAATAAGATTCAGAAACTGATTTTATGACTTATTTCTTTCTATACCCCAACTTTAAGTATTGACAAAATCAGTCAACTTCTACATGCCAACATATGTTGATAAACTCTAAAAATTTATTTTTCAAAACTTTGTCTGTTAAGATTCATCCCCTTACCTTTGCACTCCCAATAAAAAATTGGGATTTGAAGCATGTCTCAAAGAATCAGAATCAAATTGCAATCTTACGACCACAATCTGGTAGATAAATCTGCAGAAAAAATCGTAAAAACAGTTCGCAGCACTGGTGCAGTGGTTACCGGACCTATTCCATTACCTACTCGTAAAAAGATTTTTACTGTTCTGCGTTCACCGCACGTAAATAAAAAGAGTCGTGAGCAGTTTCAGCTTGCTACTCATAAACGTTTACTTGATATTTATACATCTTCAAGCCGCACTGTGGATGCACTAAGCAAATTGGATTTGCCAAGTGGTGTTGAAGTTGAAATAAAAGCATAAAAGATGCCTTTTCCCTATAGAGGGATTAGTCTAAAGTTCTTTATAAAAAAAATTGGTTACCTCTCAATCCCGTACGTACGGAAGAAAAGAGCTCTGACAACTCTAAAACTCTTAAACTCTTTAAATGAGAGCTAAGGGTTACATAAAAACAAGCCATTCAGGGTTTGTTTACTACCGGTACTTCCCCAGAAAGGAAAAGGTCGGTGGCAAACGGGGATTGACGCCCCGGTTCGTGTCTCACGAACCGGAATAGTTAGTGTAGACACTAACCATGGAATGTCCCAATAATCCTGCAGGCACAAATTGAACAAACATGAAAGGTATTATTGGGAAAAAACTCGGGATGACAAGTATTTTCGATCCCTCCGGTAAACAAACAGCCTGCACAATTATAGAAGCAGGTCCTTGTGTTGTAACCCAGGTAAGAACAGAAGAGAATGATGGATACACTGCTATTCAACTTTCTTTTGGCGATAAAAAAGAAAAGAATTCCACTCAAGCAGAAAAAGGTCACTTCGCAAACGCATCAACCTCTCCCAAAAGGTTTTCAAAAGAATTCAGAAATTATTCCATCGAAAAAAATATTGGTGAAACGATTACAGTTGACATATTCGCTGAAGGCGATAGTGTTGAAGTAGTAGGCACAACTAAAGGCCGCGGTTTTCAGGGTGTTGTAAAACGTCACGGATTCCATGGTGTTGGTCAGCAATCACATGGTCAGCACGATCGTCAGAGAGCACCCGGATCATTGGGTAACTCATCGGATGCTGCACGAGTAATGAAAGGAATGAAAATGGGTGGACGTATGGGTAGTGACAGAGTTAAAATGAAAGGATTGAAAGTCGTTAAGATTTTTGCTGAAAAGAATTATATATTAATAAGTGGTTCCGTTCCGGGTCATATCGGTTCAATTGTATTAATTCAAAAATAATTGGTAGGGAAATGGTTCACCCATTTCCCCTAAAAAAAATATTTTATGCAAGTAGAAGTATTAGATATAAAAGGAAAGAAAACCGGCAGAACGGTTGAGTTACCTGAAAATGTTTTCGGCATCGAACCGAATGACCATGTAATTTATCTTTCCGTGAAGCAATACCTTGCTGCACAACGCCAGGGTACACACAAAGTAAAAACCCGTGCAGAAGTACAGGGTGCAAGCCGCAAATTGCATAAGCAAAAAGGTACCGGTGGTGCTCGTAAAGGAAATATTCGTAACCCTTTGTACAAAGGTGGTGGTACTATCTTCGGACCAAAACCACATAGTTATGATATTAAGTTGAATGCAAAAGTGAAGGAGCTGGCCAGATATTCAGCATTAACATATAAAGCAAAAGAAAATGCAATTGTAATTGTTGAAGATGTTACAATGAATGCTCCCAAAACAAAATCTTTTGTAGAGATTTTAAACAACCTGAAGATAGCTGATAAAAAAGCACTGTTTGTAATGCCGGATTATAATGATAATGTGTATTTAAGCTTGCAAAACATTCCAACAGTTCTCGGTTTATTAAGTCGTGAGTTGAACACATATGATATAATCAATTCAAACGTGTTGGTTATAACAGAAAGTGCATTAAAACAATTTTCAGAAACAAAAGCAGAAGCTTAATTGTAAAATAATAAGAGATGAAAGCATCAGATGTATTAATAAAACCGATTTTAAGTGAAAAGGCAAATGCGCAACAAGAAAAATTACGCCGCTATGCTTTTCGTGTTGCTAAAGAAGCAAACAAACTTGAAATTCAGAAAGCAATCGAAACTTTTTATGGAGTAACTGTTATAAAAGTAAATACAGTTGTAGTTCCAGGGAAAAATAAAACACGTTTTACAAAAGCTGGTTTGGTAAAAGGTCGAAAACCTTCTTTCAAAAAAGCAATGGTTACTGTTGCGGTAGGTGAAACAATTGACATGTACGCAAACATTTAATTTATTTAAATTATAGCTGGCGAAGCTGATAAGTTCGCAAAAAAGAAATTATATGGCACTAAGAAAATTTAAACCGGTTACTGCGGGTACAAGATGGAGAATCGGAAATGCATATGCTGAAGTAACAACGAATGTTCCTGAAAAAACATTGGTTGAGCCTAAGAGAAGAAGCAATGGTCGCAACTTTTCAGGACGACGTACAATGCGTTACCTCGGTGGTGGACATAAAAAGAAATACCGTGTAATTGATTTTAAAAGAAACAGACAAAATGAAGAGGCAGTTGTAAATACAATTGAGTACGATCCCAACCGCACTTCTTTTATTGCATTGGTTGAATATGCAGATGGAGAAAAACGCTACATAATCGCTCCACAAGGATTAACAGTTGGAATGAAAGTAATCAGCGGAGATAGTGTTGCACCTGAAATAGGCAATGCTTTACAAATGAAAAATATGCCGTTGGGTACAATGGTGCATAATATAGAAATGCAACCTGGCCAGGGTGGTAAAATAGCGAGAAGCGCAGGTTCATCTGCTCAACTTACTAACAAAGAAGAAAAATATGCTGTGCTGAAAATGCCAAGTGGCGAGTTAAGAAAAATATTAATTAATTGCTATGCAACAGTTGGTGTAGTTGGAAACAGTGACCATAGTTTGCAGAGTATGGGTAAAGCTGGTCGTAACGTATGGAGAGGTATTCGTCCACGTGTACGAGGTGTTGCTATGAACCCGGTAGATCATCCGATGGGTGGTGGTGAAGGTAAAGCTTCAGGTGGTCATCCAAGAAGTCGTACTGGTAAATATGCTAAAGGTGAAAAAACAAGAACAAAAGGAAAAGGAAGTGATAAGTTAATCATTCAGAGAAAGAATGGACATAAGCTTTCAAAAGGATAATTATAAATTGATAATTTAAAATTTCAACTATAAATGGCTCGTTCAATTAAAAAAGGTCCTTACATCGCAACACATCTTGAAAAAAAGGTGTTGACAATGAATGACGGTAAATCAAAGAAAGGTGTAATCAAAACGTGGAGTCGCCGATCCACTATTTCACCAGATTTTGTGGGACATACATTTGCAGTTCATAATGGAAATAAATTTATTCCCGTGTATGTAACAGAATTTATGGTGGGTCACAAATTAGGAGAGTTTGCACCAACACGTCAGTTCAGAGGACACTCAAGTAAAAAAGTAGAATAATTAAATCAGATAGTTTAGGTTAATGGAATTGAATAGCAATTGTGAAATCAGAAACCAATAACCAGCAATAAATAACAAGAAAATAGAAACAATGGAAGCAGTAGCAAAATTGAGAAATCATCCGACATCGCCACGCAAAATGCGTTTGCTTGTTGACTTGATACGTGGTCAAAAAGTAGAAAAGGCATTAGCAGAATTGGAGTTTAATGCAAAACATTCTGCAGTACCTCTTCGCAAGTTAGTGCTGAGTGCTATCAACAACTGGAAACAGAAAAACGAAGGTGGTGATGAAAGTACATTAATTGTAAAAACAATCTTTGTTGATGGAGCAAGAACCTTGAAGCGTATGCGTCCGGCACCCCAGGGTCGTGGTTACAAAATCCGGAAGAGAAGTAATCATGTAACTGTAATTGTAGATTCAAAAGAAATAAAAAATTAAATAACGAATTTAACCAGTAAAAATGGGTCAAAAAGCAAATCCGATTGGTAACAGGTTAGGTATTATCCGTGGTTGGGAATCTAACTGGTACGGCAGCAAAAAAGATTATGCAATCAAGTTGATTGAAGATCATAAAATCAGAACTTATCTGAATGCACGTATCAACAAAGGTGGTATATCTAAAATTGTAATTGAAAGAACACTGGGTAAACTCATTATTACAATTCATACTTCTAAGCCAGGAATCATTATTGGTAAAGGTGGTGGTGAAGTGGATAGAATTAAAGAAGAATTAAAAAAATTGACAAGTAACAGCGATGTGCAAATTAATATTCTTGAAATTCGCCGTCCCGAATTGGATGCGATGATTGTTGCTGATACAATTGCCCGTCAGATAGAAAACCGTATTAATTATAAAAGGGCTATTAAAATGGCAATCGCTTCTGCACTACGTATGGGTGCTGAAGGAATTAAAATTAAAGCAGGCGGTCGTTTAGGTGGTGCTGAGATTGCACGTAGCGAAGAAATAAAACAAGGACGTGTGCCTTTGCATACTTTCCGTATGGATATTGATTATGCTAACGTATTTGCATTGACTGTTTATGGCAAAATAGGTATTAAGGTTTGGATATGTAAAGGTGAAGTTTTAGCTAAGAGAGATTTGAATCCAAATTTTGTAGGTGGTAAAAGCGAAGTAAGTGATAGAAGAGACAGAAGAGATGTGGATAGAAGAGATGACAGACGTGGGGGCGGAGATAGAGACAGAAGAGGTGGTGGTGGAGAACGAAGAGGTGGTGAAAGAAGCGGCGGTGGCGGGGGTGGCAGAAGAAATTAGTATGCCGTTGGCAAATGAAAACCAGGACCACATTTTATTAATGGAATAATTTTCAAATTTTTTATAAGATGTTACAACCGAAAAGATCGAAACATAGGAAAATGCAGAAAGGTCGCATGAAAGGCGATGCCAAGAGAGGAGCAACAATTGCTTTTGGATCATATGCTTTAAAAGCATTGGATCAGCATTGGATTACAGATCGTCAGATAGAAGCTGCACGTCAGGCGTTAACCCGTGAAATGAAAAGAGAAGGTAATGTTTGGATTCGCATTTTCCCTGACAAACCGATTACCCGTAAACCCGCCGAAGTAAGGATGGGTAAAGGAAAAGGTAACCTGGAGTTTTGGGCTGCAGTTGTAAAACCAGGTCGTATTTTATTTGAAGTGGATGGTGTAGATGAAAAAGTTGCCCGTGCATCATTATCATTAGCAGCCGGGAAATTGCCAATCAAAACAAAGTTTATTGTAAGAAGAGACTTACAAACAGCATAAGAATTTAGAAATTTCAAATTGAATTAAGATGTTAAAGAAAATAGATTTTATAAAAGGCGTATTAGCAATGAGTGATAGTGATTTAAAATCACGAATTGCTGAAGATGAACTCCGCTTAAAGAAATTAGAATTTGCACACGGTATTTCTCCGTTAGAAAACCCGATGAGCATCCGTGGTGTAAGAAAAGATCTTGCACGTTTGAAAACAGAAATGCAGAAAAGACAATTGAACTAATATCAAATCATAAAAAATGATTGAAAGAAATTTAAGAAAAACGAGAATCGGTGTAGTTACCAGCAATAAAATGGCTAAGACCATTACCGTTGCTATCGAAAGAAAAGTAAAACACCCGATCTATGGTAAGTTCGTAAAAAAGACTACCAAGTTCCATGCACATGATGATAAAAATGAATGCAGCATTGGCGATACTGTAAAAATCATGGAAACACGTCCACTCAGCAAAACAAAACGCTGGAGACTGGTTGAAGTGGTAGAGAAAGTGAAGTAATTGAAGATTACGGATTGCAGATTTGCTTTCCGGATTGAAAGGAATTAAAATATATAAAACTGATTTGAAGGTTGAGATTTTAAATCTGAAATCTGAAATCTAAAATCTAAAATCGAAATAAGATGATTCAGCAAGAAAGCCGGTTAAACGTAGCAGATAATAGTGGAGCTAAAGAAGTTCTTTGTATCCGCGTACTCGGCAATAGCGGTCAGCGTTATGCAGGAATTGGCGATACAATCGTTGTATCAGTAAAAGATGCGATACCAGCAGGAGGTATAAAAAAAGGAACAGTTGCCAAAGCTGTAATCGTTCGTACCAAAAACAAATTGCGTCGTAAAGACGGTTCGTATATCCGGTTTGATGATAATGCAGTTGTATTATTAAATACATCAGATGAACCAAGAGGAACAAGGATTTTCGGGCCAGTAGCAAGAGAATTGCGTGATAAAGGATATATGAAAATTATTTCCCTGGCACCGGAAGTGTTATAATCCTAACAACCTATTGAGAGAAGTTTAACCTTCTCCCTGGAGAAATAAAAATATAAATCTCTCAAACGAGAAACAGATAAAATGAAAGCAAGATTTAAAAACAAGTTTAATATCAGGAAAGGCGATTTGGTTATCGTTATCTCTGGAGCATCTAAAACAAAAAAAGATGACAATGGAAAACCTGATTACAAACCACGTATTGTAAAAGAAATATTGGTGGACGAATCAAAAGTGATTGTGGAAGGTGCAAACATGGTAACCAAACACACTAAACCCAATGCGCAAAATACCAAAGGTGGTATTATAAAAAAAGAAGCGCCGATTCACATCAGTAATGTAATGCTCTGGGATGCCAAAGAAAAAGCACCAGCTAAAGTAAAAAGAGTAAGAGAGGAGGGAAAGACATTTCGTGTTTCAAAAAAGTCAGGAGAAAGAATTTAATCTGATAAAAAATCTTTATACCCCTTTCCCGAAATAATCGGGACAAGTAGGGGATAGGGGCAAAAAGTTTTGAATTATGAGTACAAAAACATATACACCAAGATTGGCAGATAAGTACAAAAAAGAAGTTGTACCAGTTTTGGTTAAGAAATTTAATTACACTTCGGTAATGCAGGCTCCTAAATTGGAAAAAATCTGTTTGAACCGTGGAGTAAATGGCGCAGTAAATGACAAGAAACTTGTTGATATTGCCTTGGATGAAATGTCAACAATCACTGGTCAGAAAGCTGTATCAACCATGTCTAAAAAAGACATTTCAAACTTTAAGTTGCGTAAGCATATGCCTATCGGTACAAGAGTTACACTTCGTGGAGTTAAAATGTTTGAATTTTTAGACAGATTGATTGCTGTTGCTTTACCCCGTGTACGAGATTTCAAAGGAGTAAGTGAAAAGTCATTTGATGGTCGTGGAAATTATACAATGGGTATAACAGAGCAAATCATTTTTCCGGAGATTGATATTGATAAAGTAAATAAAATTACAGGGCTTGATATCACATTTGTAACAACAGCGAATACAGATGCAGAAGCCTATGAATTACTGAAAGAATTAGGTATGCCTTTTAAAGACGCAAGAAATAAATAATTGCAAATTGTAAATTGAAGATTGCAAATTTTAGAAGGAGCATTCAATTTTAAATTTGAAATATAAAATTTGAAATATAAATAGATTATGGCAAAAAAATCAATCATAGCCAGACAGAACAAAAGAGAAAAAATGGTAGCCCATTTTGCTGCAAAACGTGCAGAACTTAAAAAAGCCGGCGATTGGAAAGCGTTGGATGAACTTCCAATGAATTCTTCAAAAGTAAGATTGAAGAATCGTTGTAAGATCACTGGTCGTGGCAGAGGCTATACACGTTATTTTGGTCTTTCACGTATTGCATTACGTGATATGGCTCTGGATGGAAAAATTCCGGGATTAAGAAAAGCATCCTGGTAAAAAACTGAGTGGTGAGTGTTACTCACAACTGACAAAAAAAATTAAGAACTGATTTAATAAAAATATTATGAACGTAACAGATCCTATAGCAGATTTCTTAACAAGAGTCCGCAATGCACAAATGGCGGGTCATCGTATTGTTGAAATTCCAGCAAGCAACCTGAAAAGACGTATGACAGAAATTCTGTATGCGCAGGGTTATATTCTTAAATACAAATTTGAGGATGATAACAAACAAGGTGTAATAAAAATTGCATTGAAATATGATGCGCAATCAAAACAACCGGCTATGCAAAGTTTAGAGAGAGTGAGCCGTCCGGGTTTGCGTACCTATGCTAAACCTGAAGAATTTCGCCGTGTAAAAAATGGCTTGGGTGTTGCAATTATTTCAACATCTAAAGGTGTAATGACAGATAAAGAAGCGAAAGCTCAGAATGTAGGTGGAGAAGTGTTGTGTTATATTTATTAAAATTGATTAATTCAAAATTACTGATTAACGATTGCAGATTTATTTGCACATCTAATCAAAAATTTAAAATCTAAAATAGAATGTCCCGAATAGGTAAAAAAGCAGTTCCGGTTCCAGCAGGTGTTACGGTTACAGTAAGTAACGATAATATCGTAACTGTAAAAGGCAGCAAAGGCGAGCTAAAACAGACAATTGATCGTGATATAAAAGTGGAAGTGAAAAATAGTGAAGTAAGCTTTACCCGGCCAACAGATCAAATCCGTCATCGTGCATTGCATGGTTTGTACCGTTCATTGATTGCAAATATGATCAAAGGTGTTACAGATGGTTATGTAAGAAAACTAGAATTGATTGGTGTTGGTTTCAAAGCAAGCAACCAGGGCAATGTACTTGATTTGTCTTTAGGTTATTCACACAATATCATTTTTGAAATACCAAAAGAAATTAAAGTTGTAACAGCTCAGGAAAAAGGACAAAATCCTTTGATAACGCTAGAAGGGATAGACCGTCAGTTATTAGGTCAGGTATCTGCAAAGCTTCGTGGCTTACGCAAACCTGAGCCATACAAAGGAAAAGGTGTACGCTACCAGGGTGAAGTAGTAAGAAAGAAAGCGGGTAAGGCAGCTGGTAAATAAAGAATAATTTGCAAATGCGATATTATGCAAAATTGCAAATGAAGTGAGATCAGAAAATAGAAACAACCTTGGCAGAATCAAGGTTTAAAATAGAAGTAAATGAATCCGAAAGTAAAATCAGACAGAAGAACAAGAATCAGACGCACCATCCGTAAAAAGATTAATGGTACATCTGCAACTCCACGCTTATCTGTGTTCAGAAGCAATACAGAAATTTATGTACAGCTGATTGATGATGTATCTGGCAAAACAATTGCTGCCGCATCTTCAAAAGATAAAGACATTGCTGCACAAAAAATAACCAAGACTGAAAAAAGTAAACTGGTAGGTAGTGTGATTGCACGTAAAGCAACTGAATTGGGTTTAAGTATTGTAGTATTTGATCGTGGTGGTAGTTTATATCATGGTCGTGTAAAAGCAGTGGCTGATGGTGCAAGAGAAGGCGGATTGAAGTTCTAATATTTTTAAAAATAGCAAACACTAATAAATGGCAAAGTTTAGCGTAAACAAAGTAAAAGCTGGCGATCTTGAGTTGAAAGACAAAGTAGTTTCTATCAACCGTGTTGTAAAAACAACAAAAGGTGGCCGTGCTTTCAGTTTCTCTGCATTGGTTGTTGTAGGCAATGAAAGTGGGGTAGTAGGTCATGGACTTGGAAAAGCAAAGGAAGTACAAGAGGCAATTACCAAAGGAATTGAAGATGCAAAAAAGAATTTGATAAAAGTTCCGGTAATGCATGGTACCATACCACATGATCAGTGGGCTAAAGAAGGTGCTGCTAAAGTTTTAATAAAACCAGCTGCACATGGTACGGGTGTAATAGCCGGAGGTAGTATGCGTGCCGTTTTGGAAAGTGCTGGTATTACAGATGTATTAGCAAAATCACTTGGCTCTGCTAATCCTCATAATGTGGTGAAAGCAACCTTTAAAGCACTTGCATTATTGCGTGAACCTATTCAAGTTGCTAAAACAAGAAACTTAGGATTGAAAAAAGTATTTAACGGATAATAAAACAGTCGGCAGTCGATACTCGGCAGCCGGTAGTCAAAAGACTGCAATATGAAAAAGATAAAAATAACATTAGTAAAAAGTCCGATAGACAGACCAGAGCGTCAGAAATTAACTTTGCAG
>JANPEU010000187.1:0-1718 GCA_031423175.1 Bacteroidota bacterium | reverse complement strand
GAACATACTTATTTCTTTCAGCAATGTAAATATGCCCGATAGCAAAATTTGTTGTTGCTTTCTTTTCTTCCAATGTTCTGATGTCCGTGATTTTCATTTTCAATTTTTTAAAAATCCACTTGCGGCACATTTCTATAAAATTTTTACCGCTTACTTTTTCTGCAATACTTGCCAATAAAAGATAACCCGTGTTGCTGTAATTATATTTTTCTCCGGGTTCAAATAATTTTGGCGGTGCATATTTATTTAAATATTCAATACAATCTGCATTGCCGGCTACTTTGGTTTTATCCCAGTATTTATCCATGATGTCCTGGTAATCGGGCAGGCCGCTGGTATGAGTCAATAAATTTCGGATAGTAATTCCTTTGTAAGGAATGTCAAGATATTTTTCTACTAAATCATCATAATTCAGTTTACCTTTTTCTTTCAGCATCATGATGATCATGGCGGTGAACTGTTTGGATACAGATGCTAATTCAAAAATATCTGTAGTTTGTAAAGGAATTTTATTTTCAAATTCACGATAGCCAAATGCTTTTTGATAAACAGGTTTTCCATTTTCAGCAATTAATACTACACCACTAAAATCTTTTTGAGCGGCAAATAAACTATCAAGTTGTTGTTGTTGTGCAAATGAAAAAAATGGGAAGAATAAAAAGGTTAAAAAATATTTCAGCATAAACTTATTTTATGGCTTATTGATTAGGTGAAAAATTAACCACATAGGCACATAGAAACATAGATTTTCACATAGGGGGGACAAAAAATCTATGTGTGTATTTCTATGTGCCTATGATTCTATGTGGTAAAATTTTTTATAATATTTATTTTCCCTTCACTGCTTCCCACCCTTCTTTTTGTTTGGTCCAGCTAAGGCCGGTGTAAGAAAGTTTTACTGAACCACCGTTTTGTATGGTGAATTGGTATTTTGATTCACGACCATAATCCTCAAAAGTATTATTGCCTGAATACTCCAATGGATAACCTCCGTTGATACTTCCAGCATCTTTAATCCAAAGCATTCCATCTTTTTTATACAATTCTTCATTCTTGTTATTATCTGCTCTTATGTATGCGCCAGCTAACCTGTCTATCACTGCAGCATCAGCAGGCAGTTTTTCCATCATGGTTATATTAAATAAAACCTGCTTGCCACCATCATCATCATTTTTTATATCTAATATTCTTCTTTTTGCTGCAGGAGATGATGCGGAGGGGTCTTTAGAAATATTTTTATCGCCGGTAAAATATAATTGTGTAATCAGGGATTGATAACCCGAAGCAGAAATTAACATATGAAAATGTGCCGGGCGTACTGTTCCATTTCCCACATCATACGGTACGGGTAGTATTGTTTTGAAACTATAATTGCCTTTATCATCACAATAGGTTTTAGCCCGGTATTTAAAATCGGGAGATTCATTATCATAAACACCTGCGCCATCACAATGCCACAGTTCAACACATGCATCTTTCAATGCTGTTTTGCAATCTTTATGTTTTACCTGGCCTGTTAATACAACCAGTTGTCCCTTATCATTTTTTATACGCATATTACTTCGTACGGGAGCATTGGGCCGGTAATACGGCCCGAGTATATCGGTTGTAGTTTCACAATCTCCTTCAAAGTTTGTTCCATTAAAACGGATAAAACCTGCTGCGCTTATAGCCATAGCTGTAAATGCTGTGTTTTTAATAAATGTGCGACGTTGCAT
>JANPEU010000186.1:0-2585 GCA_031423175.1 Bacteroidota bacterium | reverse complement strand
CTGATACCAGATGAATTTAACAGCCACTGCAGACAATGAACTGTTGATACAATTCCGTAACCCTGTTTTTAAAGAACGGGCTTATACGACTATCATTAAAAAATATCAAGAGAAACTTTACTGGCATGTGCGGCGCATGGTGGTGGATCACGATGATGCAAATGATGTGTTGCAAAATGTTTTTATAAGAGTTTGGAAGGGGTTGGAAAATTTCAGAGAAGATAGTCAGCTATACACCTGGTTATATCGCATAGCAACCAATGAAAGTTTGACTTTTATTGAACAACTTAAGAAGAGGACTTCGGTTAGCTTAAGTGATGAAGATTCCGGGCTTAGTAATAAAGTAAAAGCCGACCAGCATTTTGACCATACTAAAATGGAATGGAAACTGCAGATTGCCATTCAGCAATTGCCGGATAAGCAGCGGGTGGTTTTTCAACTAAGGTATTATGACGAAATGCCTTATGAACAAATGAGTAGAGTGTTGGAAACCAGTGAAGGAGCCTTGAAAGCCAGTTACCATCATGCCGTAAAAAAAGTTGAGGATTATATGCTGAATCATTAAACTTTGTGAAAATTTAATCGTCTCATAAAAGTCGCCCTAGAACAGAAAGCTAAAGAGGCATAATAAAATGACAAACAGAAACGACATATTAAATGAATTAAAAGAACTGGGAAGCAATCTATCCGCCGCCCCCTTTGAAAATATCTATACCGTACCAGTTGGATATTTTGAAGGATTTGCTTCACAGGTTTTTGCCCGCATCAAAGCATTGGAAGCTACTGAAGCTAAAGATGAGTTGAATATTTTATCACCCTATCTCAATAATTTATCAAAAGAAAATCCTTTTAAAACTCCAATTGGATATTTTGATGGGTTGGAAGAAAGAATGATGAATTTGGTTCGCACAAGTGCAGATTATCAAACATCAGATGAAGAATTAGAAAGTTTATCGCCGTTGCTGCAAAGTTTGAAAAATGAAAACCCATATACAATTCCGCATGGGTATTTTGAAAATCTTTCTGCACCGGTAGTGGAAAAAACAAAAGTTGTTTCAATGGTAAATCGCAAATGGTTGCGTTTTGCTGTTGCTGCAATGATGATTGGATTAATTTCAATGGTTGGTATATCGGTAATAAAAAACAATACAGGGGACCCAATAGCTAAGATTGAAAAGAAAGCCACAAGAGAAATTAATAAATCAAGCAATGAGGAATTAAACGATTTTATTCAAAACACATCTACAGATGTAGCAGCGATAGAAAAGAAATCAGATATTGAGTTAAATGATTTACTGAAAGATATTCCCGATGAAGAATTAAATCAGTTTGTTGAAGAAATAGCTGACCCGCAACCTGGATCAACGGAATCAATTTTGAATTAACAATGAAAAAGTATTTATACATATTAAGTTTATTTTTTGTTACTTGTTTTTCTTCTTATGCCCAGGATGATGACAATCAGAATGAGAAATTGGGAAGATTACAAATCAAGATGAGAGAGTATATTCAAAAAAGACTGAGTTTGAATAAATCCGAATCAGAAAGATTTGCTCCCATTTTTTTAAGATATGTGGTTGACCTGAGAAGAACTCACCATGATTTTAAAACAGACCGTCCGATGTTGCAATTAAAGATTGCTGAATTAAGAATAAAATATCGTAGTGAGTTCAGACAGGTAGTGGATGAACAAAGAGCTAATAAAATTTACGAATACCAGCGGGAGTTTGAAATAAAAGTAAAAGAGACTTTAGAAAAAAGACAAATAGACAATCGAAGACCAGCAAGAACTGGAAAACTTCAACTTGAATAGACGGTTTTAAAATAGGTGTTTTTCATAGGTTAGCAAAGGCCGGCTCTTTAAAAGTGCTGGCCTTTTTTATTGCAAATTGTGAAGAACCCAGTTTTCAAATTTGAAATTTGAAAACTGGGTTCTTCACGTCGTGATAAAAAAGGAATGTCCATTTTTCTTTTTCGCCCTGCTGCCACCACTGCTTTCTCAACTCCATACATTTCTTTCCATCAAAATCATACTTCGCAATAAAACGGTGTTTCATTTGTTGTAGTTGTGGTGCATCATCACCACCAAAGAAAATGGTTTCATCATTTTCTTTTATCCAAAATACCTGGTGAAAAGGAGAATGGGCTCCGGTAATTTGATAGTGAATATAATTATCAATTACTCCGGCATCGTCGCTTAACAATACAACATTGGATGCATCACGCAATGCAACCAGTTCTTCAGTAATAAAGGAAGGAAACCCTTTTTCAAAGGCAAAATCAATTTCTTTTTTTTGAATAAAATAAGTGGCGTTTGGGAAACTGAGGAATGAATGACCCAATACTTTATCTTCCTTACTTACACCCCCAGCATGGTCTTTATGGAGATGTGTCATTAAAACTTTTGTAATTGTTTTTGGGTCAATGCCTGCATTGATAAGATTTTGATGGATTTGAAGTATTCCTGCTTTATTTGTAAATCCCAATCCTGTATCCATCAACAAAACATCTTTTTCCGTAATGATAACAAATGGCTGAACTTCTACCAACAAACTACCAACTGGTCTTTGATTCAATTCATGTTT
>JANPEU010000185.1:0-3278 GCA_031423175.1 Bacteroidota bacterium | reverse complement strand
ACCGCGGTTTCATGATGTAACAGGTGGGGAAGTTATGATTGATGGAAAAAACATTAAAGATTATGCCTTGCAATCTGTTCGCAGCCAGTTAAGCATTGTAACACAAGAACCGATTTTATTTAATGACACCATTGCTAATAATATTAAACTTGGCAAACCTGATGCAACAGAAGAAGAAATATTGAATGCTGCTAAAGTTGCCAATGCCCATCAGTTTATTATTAATAAAGAAAATGGTTACGATACCAATATCGGCGACCGCGGCAACAAACTAAGCGGAGGTGAAAGACAACGCATAACTATTGCAAGAGCTGTATTAAAAAATCCACCGATATTAATTTTGGATGAAGCCACTTCTTCGCTTGATACAGAAAGTGAACGCTTGGTGCAGGATGCAATAAATAATTTAATGAACAACCGTACATCAATTGTGATTGCACACCGCCTCAGTACCATCCGTCATGCAAATGAAATAATTGTTTTACAAAAAGGAAAAATTGTTGAAAGAGGAAATCATGAGCAATTGCTTGCACAAAATGGTTTTTACAGAAAGTTGGTGGAGATGCAGGAGGTGAGATGATGTAAATAAATATTTTTTGCAAAGCATAACACTAACATCATTTGATACACATAATTTAGCTAATGACCCTTTATCAAAAACTACAGCAGGCAACCAGCGAAGAAGATGTAAAAGATGCTTATATTAAAGCATTAGGTATTAAAGATTATAAAAAAAATCTGTACGATATACAAACCAGAGAGATTTGGTTTGAAGCCAAAGATGGTTATAAGCACAGCACTTACCAGATGTTTACCCAATTGTTGCATTATGTGCAGCAGGCATTGAACAATGGTGAGGAAGTACCACCTTTTTTATGTGTAATAGATACCCGCAAGGCAGCTATAATGAAAACGACTGATGCACTGCCACTGCTTAATAATAAAAAGCACCCAATAAAATGGGGCAAGAGTGCCAGCGGTTACACTCAGGAAGCATTGGATGTTGTATCTGCATACATAGGTACTTACTTAGTGAGTTTTAAAATAGAAACCCATGAAGAAGAATTTATCAGCACCATAAAAAATGCTATTAAAAGTGGCGACATTATCCGCACACAAATAACACCGGACAACCTGAAGCAGGTATTTGACAAATGGATAGGTATGATAGGCGTGGAAATAAAAGGCGTGGCGGCAGAAGAATATGCCCTACTTTTTTTTGCTGATATAATGAGTGATGGAACTGTAAGCACCCATGCAAACCTACCTGCAGAGTTGCTGCATAAAAACGGCGCACCTGTATTTAGTCTTGGTGGAAAAATTTATGAACTGGGAAATAAAGAAGGCTATCGCCAGTTTTGGGCCATCTACCATCGGCCTCCACAGCAGGAGTACAGAAATTATTTATTAGAACGAAGAGATAGTTTAATACCATTGGATGAACGCAGTTTTAAAGGTGCTTACTACACACCGCTGGCTGTGGTGGATAAAGCCTATGATAAACTAACCGAAACGCTGGGAAAAAACTGGCAGGAAAAATACATAGTGTGGGATATGTGCTGCGGCGTAGGCAACCTGGAAGTAAAACACAGCAACCCACGCAACATATACATGAGTACATTAGACCAAGCCGATGTAGATGTGATGAAAGCTACCAAAACCTGTGTGTCCGCTACAAGATTTCAATACGATTATTTGAACGATGATATAACTGATGGGGGTAAAATAGATTACAGCCTTACCAACAAAGTGCCGGCTGCATTGCAACAAGCTATTAAGGATGGAAAGAAAATATTGGTGTTGATGAATCCGCCATATGCGGAGGCAACGACTGGCGATAATACTGCTGGTGGTGGGAAAGGTGATAGCAAAGTTGGTGTTGCAAAAACAAAATTAGCTGTCACAGCTATGGATAAATATGGTAAAGCAAGAAATGAATTATTCATGCAATTTATTGCAAGAGTTGCTCAAGAAATTCCTACCGCAACAATTGCTTTGTTTAGTAAACTGAAGTATGTAACAGCTCCAACATTATCTGAGTTCCGAGAAATTTGGAATGCACAATATTTAGGCGGGTTTGTGATAGATAGTAAATCATTTGAGGGGTTGAAAGGTAGCTTCCCAATAGGTTTCTTAATTTGGGAAACAGATATGAAGGAGAAAAAGAAAGGAATTATTAAGGAAGTAAAAACCGAAATATTAAATCGAAAAGCAGAACCGATTGGTGAAAAAATATTTTTGGTAGCAACGGAAAATGAGTTGTTAACCAATTGGATAAAAAGACCAAAAACAAATAATGAAGACATAGTACCTCTAAAAAATGCGATTACACCAGCTACTGCTACTAAAGATTTAAGAGGAACAAAATGGTCTGAAGAAGCAATAGGATACATGTTAAGTGGAGGTAATGATTTGCAACATGCCGGAATACATACAGGAATATTTTCTTCTGGATATGGAAGTGCAAGGGGGTATTTCATTAATCCAAATAATCTTTGGCAGGTTTCAATTGTTTTTTCTGTAAGAAAACTAATCAAACCAACTTGGCTCAACGACCGTGACCAGTTTCTACAACCCACCGAACCATTAACTGATGAATTTAAAAATGATTGCTTAATGTGGATGCTGTTTAATGGCAGCAACCTTTCCGCCAGTGCCAACGAATTAGAGTGGAATGGTAAACAATGGAGCATTGTCAATCATTTTATACCTTTTAAAGAAGAAGAAGTAAATGCACCAGATAGATTTGAAAGTAATTTTATGGTGCGGTATATGTCAGGTAAAACATTTAGTGATGAAGCGAAAGCTGTATTAGCCGAAAGTAAAAAACTGTGGCAGGCTTACTTTGCACATACGGATGTATATAGCGTAAGGGAAGAATTAAAACTGAACCGTCCCGATGTGGGCTGGTACCAAATAAGAAAAGCAATACAAGCCAGGAATGCAAGCGGCGATTTTCCACCGGTATCCTTTGCATCATTTGAAACTGCTTACAAAACCCTTACAGAAAAACTGCAACCAATGGTGTATGAGCTGGGATTTTTAAAAGTGTGAACCATAAAATATAAATCTTATTTTTACAACATTAAGACTCGCCACGCCTCTCATAAGAACGGCGCACCCGGGCGGGTTTTCGATTTCTAATACTCCAACGAATTTTATATTGGCTTTTAACTTTTCAACACTTCTCTTGAAATAACCACCTTCTGTATCTCACTTGTCCCCTCGCCTATTGTACACAACTTAGCATCTCGATAAAATTTTTCTACCGGAAAATC
>JANPEU010000184.1:0-10767 GCA_031423175.1 Bacteroidota bacterium | reverse complement strand
TCTTTCCAGGAGTATAAAAACACATCGGCATTCAAATCCGCTTTCATTCTTTTACCGAATGCATTCAGCTGTGTTGTTCCGATTCCTACATAAGCAATTTTCATTTTTTGTTTCAGTGGAATTTCTGCATAATCAGTTCTTGAAGCTTTCGTGCTGCTTTGCGAAAGAACAGCGATGGTTTCTTTTGCTACTTTTGCTTTTATCGCATCCGTTTTAGCATTCAATTCTTCAACGAGGTTGTTTAAACTGATTGCTTGATTTTTGTTTAGACCTAAATTATATTTTGCAACCAACACTTTTTTTACTTTCTCATAAATATTATCCCAGCTTAATTTTTTATCGTTGATTGCTTTTTTAATTTCTGTTATTGCCATACCCACATCTTCAGGCAGGCAAAGAATATCGTTGCCGGCAATCAATGCCTGTACAGCAATTGTTCCGCCCGGAAAAAATTTTGTAAGTCCTTTCATTTCTAATGCATCTGTAAAAGTGAGTCCTGCAAACTTCAATTCATTTCTTAAAAGATCCGTTACATTGTTTTTTGAAATGGATGTAGCCGTGTTTGCTGTAATATCTATAGATGGAATAGAGAGATGTGCAATCATCACACTACCCACACCTGCTTTAAATATTTCACGGAATGGGTACAGTTCCATTGAATCAAGCTGTTCACGGCTTTTATTTATTACAGGCAAATCAAGATGCGAATCCACTTCAGTATCACCATGACCGGGAAAATGTTTTGCGCAAGCCATAATGCCTGCATCCTGCATTCCTTTCATATATGCCACACCGAGTTTTGCAACTTTATATTTGTCTTCGCCAAATGAGCGATAACCAATAACCGGATTGTTTGGGTTATTATTTATATCCACAACAGGGGCAAAATTTACATGCACACCCAACCGCTTATGTTGTTCGCCAACTGCAACACCCATTTCATAAACCAACGCTTCATTATTCAAAGCCCCGAGTGTAAGTTGATAAGGAAATTTTGTAACGCTATCCAACCGCATACCCAATCCCCATTCGCCATCAATTGTAATCAATATGGGTGTTTTGGCAATGCTTTGATAATAGTTGGTGAGATTTGCCTGCCGCACCGGACCGCCCTGAAAAAAACATAATGAACCGATATTGTATTTTCTTATGTCGCTTATCACTTTTGCAATATGGTCGGCACCCAAATTGGAATGTGCACGAATCACCATCAGTTGTGCAATTTTCTGATCATCATTTAATGAGTTAAAAACACTATCAGTCCATTCGCTGGCTGTAAGGTTGCTTTTGTATTGAGAAAAAATAGATGTGATAATAACAACAGTCAATAAAAATGTAGCCAGTATTTTTTTCATGCAATGAAATTGAAATTAAAATTAGCCGAAATTATTATATTGAACTTTATTAAACCTAAAAACAAACAAGAAAATAACAAAACACAAACTGGTATTCCCCTTCCCGAAATAATCTGGACAAGCAGAGGATAGGGACTTAGACACCCTCTGATTCAGGTTGCTCTGCGTTATTTATTTTATAAGCCTTATTTACCAAATAAACCCCAAGCAGGGTAACTAACCCGCCCATAGCAAGATAAACAGTGAGCCGTTCATTAAAAATTAGTGAACCAAGTATTACGGCTACAATTGGATTTATATATGCATAAATGGAAGCCTGTTCTGTTGGTAAATTTTGCAAGGCATATAAATAACAAATAAAGGCAATGAGTGAACCGAAAATAACTAAGTAGGCAATAGCTGCCCAGGATTGCCAGGGAATCGCATGCAATGCAACAGCCCTGCCAGTTGCAGATGAAAAACTATACAAAACAATTCCACTGATAATCATTTGCAAACCCAAACTGAAATAGGGATTAAAATTCAATGCCTGTTTCTTTGTATATAAAGTTGCAATTGCCCATGTCCAGGTTGCAATTACTGATAATAAAATTCCCCATCTGAAACGCGGATCAAGAAAATCATGTAAATGATCGTAAAAAATGATACACACTCCAGTGAAACCAAGTAATAACCCAAGGATTGCCATTACCGGCATTTTTTCCTTAGAAATAAAAAGCCCAATCACAACTAACCATAAAGGAAATATTGCACCAATGATTGAGCCGAGCCCGGCGGAAATTCCATATTGCAATGCAAGAGTGCTGAGTCCATTACTAATCATAAAATTTAAAAAACTTAACACCAATATCGGAATCCATTCTTTTCCTTTTGGTAAGGCAGTTTTTTTTATTAAAAAAAATACCACATAGCAACAACCGCCAAGCAGTTGCCGGATAGCTGCCATTTGAAATGCGTCGGGAATATGTCTCACACCTTCTTTACTTGCCAGCCAGGTAGTACCCCAGAAAAAACAAACCAATGCCAAAGCAAAAATTGCTTTTGCTCTTGTCCCTTTTTTATGAATGGTCAATGGATTGAGTGCCGATAAACTTTTTATAGCATCGGTGGATTGGGATAATGTTTTATTGAAATCAAATAAGGGCATTGATTTATAAAATCAATTTTATCAGTTTTTGAATTGTGAATGGTCAGTTGTCAGTTGTGAGTAGAGCTATTCACAATTCACTTCTCACTACTCACAGTTTTAATGTTTAAAATGTCTCATCCCGGTTAGTACCATGGCAAGTTTATTCTCCACGCAATATTCAATAGAATCTTTATCACGAATAGAACCGCCGGGCTGAATAAACGAGGTGATGCCCGCATCGTGTCCCATCTTCACACAATCATTAAATGGGAAAAATGCATCACTGGCCATAACGGCTCCATTCAAATCAAAATTAAACTGTTTTGCTTTTTCAACAGCCTGCCGCAAGGAATCAATGCGACTGGTTTGACCGCAACCTTTACCAATCAATTGTTTATTTTTTACCAAAGCAATTGCATTACTCTTAAGATGTTTGCAGATAATATTTGCAAAACTTAAATCTTCTTTTTCAGCGAAAGTTGTTTCTCTGCCACCAGCTTCTTTCCATTCAGTAAAGTTTCCATCATCTGCTTGTTGTATCAAAACACCATTTAATATGGACCTGTGCATTTCTGTCTTTGTACTTTGTACTTCTGACTTCATCTTTAATAATATCCTGTTCTTTTTAGATTTTAAAATAATCAAAGCATCTTCATCAAATGAAGGAGCAAGCAGCACTTCAAAAAATATTTCGTTGATAGCATCAGCCGTTGCTTTATCAATTGTTCCGTTACAAACCAATACGCCACCAAAAGCAGATTCAGGGTCACCTGCCAATGCAGCATCCCAACTTTCTTTAACAGAAGTTCGTTGTGCAACGCCGCATACATTGGTATGTTTGATGATTGCAAAAGCCTCCCCAAACCCCTCCGAAGGAGGGGCTTTCGGGAACTCCGATATTAGTTGAATTGCTGCATCTACATCAACCAAATTATTATAACTTAATTCTTTCCCGTTTAGTTGTTCAAAAATTTCATCCAGGTTTCCAAAGAATGCTGCTTTCTGATGCGGATTCTCTCCATAGCGCATTATTTTTTCATCTTTATTAAAAGGTGTGATCACAGATAGTTGGTGAAAATAATTTGATATAGCTGTATCATATGCTGTACATACATCAAATGCTTTAATGGCAAATTGTCTTCTTTGCTCAAGGGTTGTTTCACCTTTTTGGTCGTTTAAAATTTTTTCCAATAAAGCATAGTCAGCTTTACTGGCAACAACAGTTACATCTTTATGATTTTTTGCTGCACCGCGCAGCATAGATGGGCCACCGATATCAATTTTTTCGATAATTGACTTTTCATCGGTAGTGGAAGCGACAGTTTCTTCAAAAGGGTAGAGGTCAACAATCACCAAATCAATTTCAGGAATATTGTATTGCTTCATTTCCGACACATGTGTTTCATCATCTCGCTTTCCCAATATGCCACCAAATACTGAAGGATGTAAAGTTTTTACCCGTCCGCCAAGAATTGAAGGGTAAGTAGTCAGATTTTCAACCGGTATAACTTTTACGCCCAATTTTTCAATAAATGTTTGTGTGCCTCCGGTTGAATAAATAGTAATACCGAGTTCGGACAGCAGTTTAACAATAGGCTCAAGACCATCTTTGTAAAAAACAGAGATGAGGGCAGACTGAATTTTTTTGTTCATTATAGAAGGGTTAATAAGTATGCCATACCGTCAGCAAACGGAACAAGTATGCCATACCTTGGAGGTATGGCATACTTAATAGCTCAGCAAATCTAAATCAATTCATCTTCATCACAAAAGCCCCTTTTTCATTTACATCATGGTAAGGAATATGAAGTGAGTCACAATCTTTTTTCCAGTAGCTCATTTTCCAACTGGGTACGGAACCATCAAATACGGCTTGCTTTATTAAAAATGTTTCTGCCAGTTTTTTAAAATAAAGTTTGGGATTACCTGAAATTATCAACAAGTCAAGTGCTTGTTTTTCTGAAGCAGGTTTATAGAAAGTTGTTTCATCAAGAATTAATATTCTTTTATCATTAAACTGTAGCCTGGTTTTATCTTGAAAATATTTTTTAAAATTCAGCCCTGCTTCAACCCGGTTCAAAACCCTTGATGGCTTGATATGAAAGTTGCGGATAAAATCATCTGCCAGTAAATCAGTATCGCCGGCAAATAAATAATTTCTGCCATCAATAATGTCAATGGCTTGTTTCTGCGGCACATTATAAACAATCAATTTCTGCTGATTGTTTGCTTTTATAAAAGAAGCAGAACGCAAGCCAAAGAAAATAAACAAGGCTGCTAATCCATATTTAAAAACGGCTTTATTTTTTTCAAGCAGCCAATAACCAAAACCAGCAACGGAGGCTAATAAAAAAATTGCCTGGGGAATTGTTATCTGCAAAGCATCCCACAAAGCGAATGGAAGCATTTCAATTCTTTCCACATAGCTGTTCATACTCCAGATCAGCCAGGACAATATTTTGCCAATAAAAGCCGCAATCACCGGAATAAAAAAGAAAATACATAGCAATATTTCTCCCAACAGAATGAAACTTGATAAAGGGACTGCTACAAAATTCGTCAATAAAAAATAATTTGGAAACTGGTGGAAATGATAAATGCTGATGGGCAAAGTAAGAATCTGAGCAGCCAGAGTTACAGCATTCAACTTCCAGATAAAATCTAATATTTTATTTTTTACATAAAACCAATTGTAAATCGGCTGCATAAAAATAACAATGCTCAATACAGCAGTGTATGAAAGTTGAAAGCCAACATCCCACAGCCAGTAAGGATTATAACTAAGTAATAGAAATGCAGAAAATGCAAGTGTATTATAAATGGACGTTTTTCTCGTCAGCGATTCGCCGAGTACAATGCAGGTAAACATAACTGCCGAACGAATGATGGAAGGTTGTGCTCCGGCAAGAAAACTAAATAACCATAACCCTGAAATTATAAGAACAGGTCGTAGCCATTTTATATTTTTTCTTTTTTTCAATACAAAAGTTACCTGGAGTAACAGCCAATAAATTAATCCAAGATGCAAACCTGAAATAGCGATGACATGCACAACTCCGGTATTTGAATACGACTGTACCAAAGTTTTATCCAAATCATCTTTATAACCAATCAGCAGTGCTTCTGCCAATCCTAATTCTTTCTCTCCTTTTATATTGTTACGAAGAATTTTTAAAACTTTTTCACGACTGGCAAAAATGAATTCTTTAAAACGGGCTTTATTTTCACCAGCTAAAACTTCAAATTCGTTTTCTTTTAAATAAACCTGGTGTGTAATACCCTGGAAAAGCGAATAGCGTTTGTAATCAAAACCACCGGGATTGCCAGAGTTTTTAATTTCCTGTAACGGTTTTGATATAGCAATTTGAGAACCGTATTCCAGGTTTGCCGTACTGCTGTCTTTTTTAAAATAGAGAATAATTGTCCCTTTTGTTTTTATGGATGAATCATTTTGCACAATAAAGTCAACCGATGCATTTGCTTTATACGATTTTGTTTTTTCAATGGGTTTTTCAAGTAGTGTTACTTTTAATCCAACCGTCCCTGAATAATATTTACCAAACCAGTTTTCATCATGTTGAATATTTTTATACCAGGACAGTAGTCCTCCAAGCGAAATAAATAGAACAGTAACTGCAATACCATTGAAAGCCGAGAGTTTATATTTTTCAAAAAAAGGAATAAAGAAAAAAGACAGGATGCTGATGAGTGAAACAGTAAGTAATATCCAAAGAATTTTTAGTTCAATTTGTAAATGCCATTGCAAAACAATACCTGCAATAAATGGAATTAGCAATCGGAAGAAGGGTGCTTTTTTCCAGATATGAATTATGGGCAATGACATTTGGAAAAGGTAAACCTTGGATTTTTATGAAACAATACCACTTTCGGAGTATTTTCCAGAGCTTCGTATCTTTCAGCATTCAAATTTTATATGAAAAAAATACTGCTTATCCCCGCTTTACTGCTTACAGTCAACCTTTTTTCCCAAACACTTCAGCAATTAAATGCAAAAAGAGTGGGCTTGCCCAATGGCTGGAGCCTTTCTCCGGTTGGCAAAAGTTTACCCTTAGGTGATTTGCCTTTAAACATGGCCGTATCTCCATCCAAAAAAATTATTGCTGTTACCAATAACGGTCAGAGTGTTCAATCACTTCAATTGATAGATGCCGTAAACGATAAATTGCTGTCAACTGTTGAAATAAAAAGAGCATGGTATGGTTTGAAATTTTCGGCTGATGGAAAATTTCTGTATGCTTCGGGTGGTCATGATAATATGATATTGAAATATGCAGTGATAAATAATTCACTTGTTTTAAGTGACAGTATTATTCTTGGGAAAAAATGGCCAATTAAAATCGGACCAGCCGGACTAGAAATAGATGACGCCACTAAAACAATGTATGTAGTAACACGAGATGATAGTTCACTTTATATAGTTGATTTAACAACAAAAAATAGTAAGCCAAAAATAAAATTAGGTGGCGAAGCATACACCTGCCTTCTTTCTCCTGATAAAAAGAAACTCTATATCAGTTGCTGGGGTTGTGATAGAGTAATTGTTTTCAGAACAGATACTAAAACCAGCAGTGAAATAAAAGTCGGCGACAATCCAAACGAACTTTTATTAAGTAAAAATGGAAAATATCTTTTTGTTGCCAATGCAAATGATAATTCTGTTTCGGTAATTAATACAACAGAGAGTAAAGTTATTGAAACATTGAATGCTGCATTATTTCCAAATGCCCCGCCCGGCTCTACATCTAACGGACTTGCTTTAAGTGCTGATGAAAAAACGTTGTATGTAGCCAATGCCGATAATAATTGCCTGGCTGTGTTTGATGTAAGCAGTAAAGGGTTTAGTAAAAGCAAAGGATTTGTTCCGGTAGGTTGGTATCCTACCAATGTGAAAGTGGTTGGTAAAAAAATATTTGTTACCAACGGAAAAGGATTTTCATCCAAACCCAATGCAAAAGGGCCCGACCCAAGTAATAAGCTGGAAGAAGTGGATTATCAGAAAGCAGTTTATAATAAAAACAGAAGTCAGACTGAGTATATAGGGGGATTGTTCAAAGGAACGATGAGCATCATCAACGAACCAACAGAAAAACAACTCAGCATTTTTTCACAAGCGGTTTATAAAAACACGGCGTATAAAAAAGAACAGGAAACAATTGCTAATGGAGAAGCGGGCAATCCCATACCAATGAAAGTGGGAGATAAGTCGCCAATCAAATATGTTTTTTATGTGATAAAAGAAAACAGGACTTACGACCAGGTGCTTAGTGATGTGCCCGGGGGAAATGGCGATACGAGTTTATTATTATTCGGAGAACGCATCACTCCTAATCAACATAAATTGGTAAAGGATTTTGTTTTGCTCGATAATTTTTATGTGGATGGGGAAGTAAGTGCCGATGGGCATAACTGGACTATGGGAGCCTATGCAAATGATTTTTTAGAGAAAAACTGGCCAACGGATTATGGTGGCAGAGGCGGAACGTATAGTGCAGAGGGAAGAAGAGAAATAGCAAATAATAAAGGAGGCTTTATCTGGAATCAATGTAAAAAAGCTGGAGTGAGTTACCGGTCGTATGGTGAGTTTGTTGATGGTGCCAGGGCAAATGTTATGGAATTACAAAATCATTTCTGCAAAGAATATATTGGCTGGAATCTGAATGTAAAAGATACCTCACGTTTTTATGTATGGAAAAAAGATTTTGATTCTTTGATGAAAATAAATGCAGTACCGCAGTTCAACTCGATACGGATGGGAAATGATCACACCGTAGGATTGCGAAAAGGAAGCCCAACTCCATTTGCACAGGTAGCCGATAATGATTTAGGTGTTGGAATGCTGGTAGAATATTTAAGTAATACCCCAATCTGGAAAGAGACTGCAATCTTTATTGTGGAAGATGATGCGCAGAATGGCCCTGATCATGTAGATGCACACCGAACCACGGCATACTTAGCTGGAGGATTTGTAAAAAGAAAGTTTATTGATCATACGATGTATTCTACTTCTTCTATGCTGCGGACAATGGAATTAATTCTTGGCATACCACCCATGACGCAATATGATGCTGCTGCCGAACCGATGTGGCGATGTTTTACATCTACTGCTGATCTTACACCGTTTGTATCACTACCGTCAAATATTGATCTTAATGAAAAAAATATTGCTGTAAATAAATGGCAGCAGAAAAGTGAGACATTTAATTTTGCCAAAGAAGACAGTGCACCCGATTTGGAATTCAGCGAAGTGATTTGGTACGCAGTAAAAGGCGAAGGTGTTTTATTTCCCGGTCCACGGCGTTCTGCTTTTTTGAAAGTGAAAGAGAAAAAGGATGAAGATGATTGATATTATTCTTTCACGCAAAGACAGCAAAGTTTAAATACAAAAGTTGCAAAGATTTCTTAGCGGCTTAGCGATACCTTGGCGACTTTGAGTGAAATATTAAGAAAGCATTTTCTTCAGATACGCCACTTGTCCGGCATGATAAATATTATGCTGTATCAAACCATTCAGCATAAAACGGAAATTATACCGGCGGTTTGGAACCATCTCTTTTAAAAAGCTGTCATCTTTTTCAGCAACTATCTCTGCAATTTTTTTATGAATTGATTTTAATTCTTCCATTCCTTTTTTCCATGAATGTTTTTTTGGAACAATAGTTCTCCAGTCATTTTCTTCAATAACTTTTAATTTATCAGCAGATCTGTTTTCAAGATTTGCTAATGTAAACTCAGCCCAGGTATTCATATGCCAGAGCAGCTCAATCAAAGAATGTTCTGTATCGCTGGGTTTGGTAAAAACTTTTGCTTCATCAATTTCATCCAGCAAATTATAAACAGCACGGCCAAACCAGGGTTCACCATTTAGCGTATTTTCAAAATTGGTTATGATGGATTGAATTTCTTTATTCATACTATGAAGATAAAAAGAAAGAAGCTGGTTTAAATTTTTTTTCAACACAGAATCACGGTGAAACGGAGGAACACAGAGATTTCGTTCTTATATTTATCCAATAAAAAATTCAATGGCTGGGAGACAGTCAAATTATCTAAAAAAACAAAATGAAATATTTAATAGTCGCTTTCATTTTACTATTCTCAATACAAGTAAACTCACAAAATAATAATCAGCAACCTGATTTTCTGGTAAAGCCGTACCTGCAAATTGGCAACGCACCCAAATCGCAATCATTACAATTGCTTTGGCATACAGCAGCTACAGCTGAATGGTTAGTTGAATATAAAACTAGTTCAGGAGCGGACTGGACGAAATCGGAAAATCAAACTACTTCAATAATTGACGTTGCAGGTATTGAAACATTTAAAGTTTATAATGCATCGTTCGCTTCCCTGGTACCCGGTAGTTCTTTTATGTACAGGGTTTCAAAAAATAGTAAAATTGTTTTTAGTGCTGAAGCAAAAGCGCTGAAATCGCCTGAACAATCCTATCGTTTTGTAGTTTCCGGCGATATGGGTGCCGGTACTAAACAAGCAGGTCAGATAGCAAATGGGATTTATAAATCAAACCCCGATCTTGTAGCTATTGCCGGTGATATTGTTTATAACCAGGGTTTGATTTCTGAATACAAAAGAAAATTCTGGCCTGTTTTTAATAAGGATAATGCAGATTCATCTGGTGTGCCATTAATGCGTTCAATCCCTTTTGTGGCAGCAGTAGGCAATCATGATGCAGATACAAGAGATCTGGATAGATTCCCGGATGCATTAGCGTATTATCTTTTTTGGGATCAGCCATTAAACGGCCCGACTGGTAAAGAAGGCGGCGCTTTTGTTCCTTTATTAAAAGCAACTGATGCAAATAGAAAAACCTTTATGGATGGCGCCGGAGATAAATATCCACGCATGACAAATTTTTCTTTTGATTATGGCAATGCTCACTGGACGGTTATAGATTCAGATACGTATGTTGACTGGACTGACTCTACATTAAAAGATTGGGTGATTAAAGATTTGGAAAATGCAAAAGATGCTACCTGGCGGTTTGTTCTATTTCATCATCCGGGTTTCAGTTCCTCAAGGGTACACTTTGAGCAACAACAAATGCGGTTGCTTGCTCCCATTTTGGAAAAAGGATATGTTGACATTGTATTCAGTGGTCATGTACACAATTACCAGCGCAGCTTTCCCATGAGTTTTGTTCCGGATAGAAATGGGATACCACTTTTTGGCGGCACTGAAAATAAGGTGCCGAGGGGAAGGTTAGTTAATGGCAGGTGGACCTTGGATAAAAAATTTAATGGAAAG
>JANPEU010000183.1:0-2052 GCA_031423175.1 Bacteroidota bacterium | reverse complement strand
GCCCTTCGCTTTTTCCAGCGGCAACTCATCATTGCGGTACACATCCACTTTCTCATGCGTTATCTTCTCAACAAGGTGAACCAGGTTGTATGTGAATGAATCGTAATTATCAAATACCAAAATTTTCAACGTGTTTAATTTTAAAATGTTCAATGCTCAATGTTCAATGATCAATGTTCAATTTGGCTCACTCATTTTAAGTTGAACATTGAACATTGAGCATTGAATATTTTTATTTAAATCCATCATACTAAAATCAGAGTCTTACAAAGTCCCTCCTTCGGAGGGATTTAGGGAGGCTGCGAACTCAATTGCTTTTTTTAATGCTCCCAATTTATTATTTACTTCCTGCAATTCACTTTCAGGTTTACTTGCCACCACTACCCCAGCACCAGCCTGGTAAGTCAATGTATTATTCTTACTCAAAAATGTACGAATCATGATTGCATGATTGCAACTGCCATCAAATCCAATAAAACCAATTGCACCTCCGTAATAACTCCTTGCCGTCGGTTCAAAACTGTTTATCAGATCCATCGCTTTAAACTTCGGCGCACCGCTTAAGGTACCGGCCGGAAACGTTTTTGCAAGCAATTCAAAAGGATTACTTCCTTCTCTCACATTTCCGGTTACTTCGCTTACCATATGAATCACATGACTGTAATATTGTATTTCTTTGAAATGAGAAACCTTTACATCTTCACTCACTTTGCTTAAATCATTTCTTGCTAAATCTACCAGCATCACATGCTCGGCATTTTCTTTTTTATCACTCATTAATAGTTGAGCAGCAAGATTATCTTTATCATCGTCACCGGTTCTGCGAAATGTACCGGCAATAGGATGTACGATTGCTTTGCCATTTTTTATTATTATCTGCGCTTCCGGAGATGAACCCATTAATTTATAATCACCATAATCAAAATAAAATAAATAGGGAGATGGGTTGATGCTGCGCAATGCACGGTAAACATTAAACTCATCGCCGGTGAAAGCCTGTTGAAATCTTCTGCTTAATACAATTTGAAAAACATCGCCACGCTGACAACTTGTAATTCCTTTTTTTACCATCTCACGATAATCCTCATCCATCATGTTGGAAATTTCTTTTCCTTTTGATGCGAATGGATAAACAGGAACATCTTTACAACGTATTAACGATTCCAGCAAACTTAATTCTGATTCGACACCTTCAATTTTATTTTCAAGAATATACAACTCATCTTTAAAATGGTTGATTGCTATAACATATTGATAAAGACGATAACGGATCAAAGGAATAACCGGAAGTTCTGCTTCTTTCGTCTTGAATTTAATCGTATCAAAGAACTGAACAGCGTCGTATGTGGTGTAGCCAAATAAACCTTGAGCAAACAAGACTTCTTTAATATCAGATTTGTTTGCTTCAAATTTTTTCATAAAATCCCAAATCAATTGAGGCACTTCCCCGGGGTTTTTTATTTCTATTTTTTCAGGTTTTTGTCCGGGTAGTTTAAACTCAATTTTATGAGTGTCTGTAATTTCAATACCACCAATTGCATTTACCCCAATAAATGAATAGCTGTTTTCGGCTGCATGATGGTCAGTGCTTTCTAATAAAATTGTATCGCGGAAACGATCCCGTAGTCGCAGATAAATTCCAACCGGTGTAAAGACATCGGCTAATATTTTTTTACAACTCGTATTAATTTCTATTTTCTTCATAACTGGTCGTTTTGTTTCATAGTAGTACAAAAGATGAATGGCGTCCCGAAGTATCGGGATAAACTATCGCCACTGAAGTTCAATCGGAGTTACTTCAGTTGGTCGCCAAATAAAAAGCCCCGAATAAATCCGGGGCTGTGAATATGTTTAAAAATAAACATGAATAGACATTACAGACCCCTTAGAGTTGTATGCCACCACCAAAGTTTATTTGTAAATTGCTTGTTCATGCTGTTGCAAATATAAAGTCAAATATTATAACTTCAAATTCTTTTTTACATTTAGTTTATGAAAAATAAAATAATGCTGTTCGTTTCGCTGCTAGCCTGTTTGTTTTCTTATTCCCAG
>JANPEU010000182.1:0-2554 GCA_031423175.1 Bacteroidota bacterium | reverse complement strand
AGTCCGAAGAAAAAAGATTATCCGATCTACATGGCTCCGGATGGCGAAAATTTTCGGGGCATTAATGCTGTTAGGGTTTTACAAGAAGAAAAAGCATTTACTCTTGATAAACTCATTGCTGCCGGATACGACACCAGACTTTCTGCATTTGAAGTTTTAGTGCCAGCACTAATTCAATCATTTGAAAAAAATATTGATTCATCCAATCCATTATACACACAGTTGAAAGAACCAATCGATGAATTAAAAAAATGGGATTATCGTGTTTCTATAACTTCGGTAGCCACAACAATTGCTATTGAATGGGCACAAAAGCTTTCCGCTTCATTGCGCCGTGTTTATATTGATGAAGGTTGGGATGACCAGGTAGCAATTAATAAAAAATTTGCAGCAACTGCCACAGCACAGGAACTACTACAGCCATTGGCAGAAGTGGTGATAGAATTAAAAGATAAATTCGGAGACTGGCGGATCGGTTGGGGTGAAATAAACCGTTATCAACGGATTTCAGGAGAAATCAATCAACAATTTAATGATGATGCGCCAAGCACTGCTATACCTTTTGCTTCTTCCACATGGGGAATGCTTCCTGCTTATAGCAGCAATTACTATCCGGGTACTAAAAAAAGATATGGCAGTAGTGGTAATAGCTTTATTTGTGCAGTAGAGTTTGGTGAAAAAGTAAAAGCAAAATCATTACTGGCCGGTGGCGTAAGCGGTATACCTTCCTCGAAACATTTCAATGATCAGCTGGAGATGTACACCAAAGGAACTTTTAAAGATGTATTGTTTTATAAAGAAGATGTACTGAAACATGTAGAGAAGAGTTACCATCCGGGAGAATAATTCACAGATTCAGCTTATATTCATTGCTAAAATTTCAAGCAATGAAAAAATTTTTTCCCATTGTCCTGATTTTTCTTTTTGCATGCAACCAGAAAGAACAAATCAACCCGCTTAGTACAAAGCTTGATGAATATTTTTCTGGCCAGGCAAAATATTTCAGGTTCAATGGCAATGTGCTTGTTGCTGATAAAGGAAAAATCATTCTTCAAAAATCCTACGGCTATGCAAACTTTGATAATCAAAGAATGTTGAATGATTCATCGGTATTTGAATTGGCATCTGTCAGCAAACAATTTACAGCTACAGGCATTTTATTATTAATAGATAACGGCAAACTCAAACTGACCGACTCACTGAGACAATATTTTCCGGAACTGCCCTATCCCAACATTACCATCTGGCATATGCTTACACATACCAGCGGACTGCCCGATTATTTCTGGGCTATGATAGAAAAATGGGATCAATCAAAAATTGCTTTCAACAATGATGTGATTGCTTTCCTGGCAAAAGAAAAAATGCCGGTACAATTTGAACCCGGGAAAAAATGGGGATACAGTAATACGGCTTATGTCATTCTTGCTTCTATCATAGAAAAGATTTCCGGGCAAACATTTTCAAATTTTCTTTCACAGAATATTTTTCAGCCGCTGGGTATGAAGTACACCCGGATTTATAACACCCGCCGTTCGCTGAAAGATACGATTGCCAACTACGCTTATGGTTTTGAATATAACGACAGTTTAAAAAAACATTTTTTACCCGATAGTGTGGCTGATTTAAATTTTGTGATTTACATGGATGGCATGCAAGGTGATGGTACAGTAAATTCAACAACCGGAGACCTGCTGAAATGGGACCGTGCCATTAAAAATCATACACTGCTGAAAGAAGAAACACAAAATGAAATGCTGAAAGGGCAAGCTATCGTTGATACTGTAAAAAATTCTTCTTATGGTTTTGGGGTATTCATGGAAAAAAATGATTTCGGAAATATCATATCACACTCTGGTGGCTGGCCGGGTTATAGTACATTTCTTGCCCGCAATACAGATAAGGACCATACCTATATTATACTTTCAAACAACAGCTATCCTTGGCAGGCTATCAGCACTTCCCTGCAAAACATTATGGCAGACAAACCGGTGGTAATGCCTTATGAACATAAAGAAATAACACTCGACTCGGCATCGTTGGAAGTTTTTACAGGAAAATACAAAGCTCTCAATGATATTCTCATTGAAAGAAAAGGCACAAAACTATTTCGTGTATTGCTAAATGGTTCTTCACTGGAACTAAAACCAGAGTCAGCTACTAAATTTTTTTACGGCGACGGCAGCGACAGGCAAATTGAATTTGAAATGGATTCAGAGAAAAAGATTACAAAGGCTTGGTTCATTTCCTTTGGTGTAAAAACAGAAATGAAAAAACTGTAACCTGTGTGTTTCCTAACTTAAAACTTAGTACCTAAAACATATAACTTTTTATGGAAGTACATGCCCACACCCACACCGCCCGAAAAAAATGGACCCATTATTTCTGGGAATTTTTAATGTTGTTCCTGGCTGTGTTTTGCGGGTTTTTAGCAGAGTACCAGTTAGAGCATAAAATAGAAAGAGACCGGGAAAAAAAATTTATTCAAACTTTTATTGAAGATTTAAAAACGGATACCGCTTCTATTAGGCAAATCCTGATAGAAGCGGTATCC
>JANPEU010000181.1:0-2305 GCA_031423175.1 Bacteroidota bacterium | reverse complement strand
GGTTGTTACGGTACCCTTCCATCATTGCTGCTATCTGTTGCTGACCATCCATTCCTTTTTTTGTAATCGAAATTAAATGTTCTTTATAAAATCCGGATTGAACATACAGGTCAATCATTTTTTGATACAAGCTTCTCCCTTTTTCTTTTTCATACGCAGCCATTTCGCATAATAAAGCCACAGCACTCACTGCATCTTTATCCCGGATCTGATCGCCAATCATCAAACCAAAACTTTCTTCGCCACCCACTACATAATTTTCTTTGCCTTCTTTCTCCCGTATCATTTTCGCTATCCATTTAAAACCGGTAAGTACATTGTAGCAGACTATTCTGTTTTGTGCAGCAATGGCATCAATCATTTCGGTCGTAACAATTGTTTTAATCACCATATCATTCGGCTTAGCAATTCCTTTTGCTTTTCTGGCTTCAATAATATAATTAAATGCAAGCACGGCAGTTTGATTTCCATTCATCAACACCCAATTACCGGTATTATCTTTTACACCAATTCCCACCCGGTCAGCATCCGGATCGGTTCCGAGTAAAATATCCGCATCTATTTCTTTTGCTTTTTTCAACCCAATACTCATTGCCTCACTCTCTTCAGGATTGGGATAAACTACTGTTGGAAAATTTCCATCCGGAATTTTTTGTTCATCAACGATAGTTACATTGGTAAAACCGAAACGTTTTAAAACTTCCGGTACTAAAACAATTCCTGTTCCATGTATAGATGTAAAAACAATTTTTAAATCATGCTGCTTTGCGATTACATCCGGGTAAATACTTAATCCTTTTACCATCGTCATATAAGCATCATCCAGTTCTTTTCCAATCAAACTAATATTTACTTCGCCACCACTCCATTTTACATCATCCACCGATAAAATTTTATCTACTTCTTTAATCACATTTTTATCATGTGGCGGCACTAATTGCGATCCATCATCCCAATACGCCTTGTATCCATTAAACTCTTTGGGATTATGTGATGCGGTGCAAACAACTCCGCCTTTACATTTTAAATAACGGATAGCAAATGATAACTCCGGCGTTGGCCGTAAGGCTTCAAACAAAAAAACTTTTATACCATTCGCTGCAAAAACATTGGCAACAGTTTCAGCAAAAAACCGGCTGTTGTTCCGGCTGTCATGTGCAATAGCAACACGTATTTCTTCGTTCGCAAAACATAATTTTAAATAATTTGCATAACCCTGCGTAGCCATACCAATGGTATATTTATTCATGCGGTTGGTACCCACACCCATAATACCCCGCAAGCCACCGGTACCAAATTCAAGATTTTTATAAAACGCATCTTCCAAATCTTTTTCGTTCTCATTCTGCAGGCGTTTAATTTCATCTTTTGTGGCTTCATCAAAATTTCCGGTGAGCCAATTATTAACTTTCAATTGAATAGCTGAATCCATATTTTTTTATTTAAAAATGTAAGTTATTGAATTTTGGCTAATTCTTATTTTGAGGTGCTATGAAAATATTTGAACCACAATAGGAACATAAGGCACATAAAAATACAAACATAGATTTGTTTTGTTTTCTATGTGAAACCCTATGTTTCTAAGTGCCTATTGTGGTTCAAAACTGGTTAACAGAATTTTAGTGTACAATTCTTAATCAGCGATCGATAGCACCTCAAAAAAAGAATTAGCCTGAATTTTCCCATTCAATCTGAAATGACTTCCAAATCGTATTTTTGTTTTTATGAACCCAGCACCCTTGCAAAAATCACCGTCCCTTGCGTCGCACACTTGTACGGGAGTAACTTTATTCAGCAAAATCCAAACATATCTTCTCATATCAACTTTATTCAGTACACTATTTTGTAATTCACAAGACTCTACATATAAAGAAAAGCTGGCAGGTCAGATTCCTGAAATAAAAATATCAGATAGTAATACGTTAATCAAAACACTTACTCCCTTACAAATAAAAAAACGAACCCGACTCGTTATCGCCGGCAATATTATTGGCTATGGCGCTGCAATGGTTGGGTTCTATTCTGCCTGGTATAAAAATTATCCGCAATCAAAATTTCATACATTCAACGATTTTCCGGAATGGAAACAAATGGATAAAGCCGGACATTTATATGGATCGTATATAGAAAGCCGTGGTAGTATGGAACTCTGGCGTTGGACGGGCATTGAACGTAAAAAAAGAATCTGGATTGGCGGAATGAGTGGTGCATTTTATCAAACCGTTATTGAAACACTCGATGGCTTTAGTGAAAAATGGGGATGGAGCTGGGCAGACTTTGCAACTAATATTCTAGGCAGTGGCCT
>JANPEU010000180.1:0-13834 GCA_031423175.1 Bacteroidota bacterium | reverse complement strand
AGTGTTTTAAGGTTCATGGTTGGCATTGAAAACTGATGATTGTGAACGTCTATAAATGGAAATTTTGCTTTTGTCAATTTATGCTGAGGTACTGTTAAGGTGGAGGTTGGATTGTATTTTTCAAAATCCATTTTCTCGGCTGCCTGCCCACACGAGGTAACAGCTATACTTAAACCGGCCAGTACTGTAAAAAATTTTTGCATTTTTAAAGTTTATCGCTCAAGCTAACTCTATTGGGCTAAAATCATTTCACCGTCAATCAAATTCTTTTCAATTTTTAATCTTGGCGAAGGTTTTTATATCACAACCCGTCTAAAAAAACAGTTTACAATTATTTCAACAATAAAATTTTAATTAATGAAACTCAAATTAATCGTTTTGCTCTTTGTAACAATTGGAGCATCAACCATTGCAATGGCACAGCCGGGTGGCGGTTTTCAACGTCAAACGGTAGAACAAAGAGTGGCTGCAATCCATGCAAAACTAGATAGTGCTTTTAAGACCCCAGCTTCAAAACTGGCGTCGCTTGATACAGCACTTACTGTTTTATACAAACAACAAGATGAAAAAATGCAGGCCATATTTGCCAGTGGTGAAAGACCAGACAGGGAAACAATGATGGCTGAAAGGAAAAAATATTCCGATGCAAGAGATGAGATGATTAAAGCAATTTTAACAGAAGAGCAATTTGCAATCTGGAGAGATAAGATAGAACCTTCAATGCGACCACAAAGACCTCCGGGCGGTGGTGGTGGAAATAATTAATAATAGCATTCGCTAAATAGAAGTGCCGGGTATGATGAGCAATCTGATTACCCGGTTTTTCATTGCCCTATATATTTCTTAATTAGAGTCAATTTTTTTTAAAAGATTATTAATGTATATAAATAGTTTGTTATCAATAATTATTAATAATTTTCATAAAAAAATTATAAAACGAGTTACGGGCATCGGTGGAATATTTTTTAAAAAATAGGTTCAGACACAAACACATCTTCCTGATAAAAGGAAATATAGCCTGATAAAGCAAACAGCATAATCCTGTTAATAGCTGTCATGGAGTAAAACTATCCACATGAAAAAGTATTTATTATTCTTAATTACATTTTTCTTTATAAAATCTTTATCAGCACAAAAGCCCTGCAGCCGCCCTGAATTCCGCCAGTTTGATTTCTGGCTGGGAGAGTGGGAGGCTTTTACACCAAATGGAAATAAAGGAGGCGACAGTAAGATTAGTCTTATCCTTGATAGTTGTGTGATCCTTGAAGAATGGACAAGTGCAAATACACAACAAGGGTTAATTTATACTGGCAAAAGTTTCAATTCCGATAATGCAGCTTCCAAACAATGGCAACAAACATGGACCGATAATACCGGTAATACAACTGAATTTCTCAGTGGCGAAGGTAGTAGTGGTAAAATTGTTTACATGCTGATAAAGTAACCGGCCCAAAAGGAGAAATTTTTATGCGCCGTCTTACTTTTACTAAACTCAGCAATGACAAAGTCCGCCAGTTTGGCGAACGCAGTGATGATAGCGGAAAAACATGGACTGCTGAATACGATTTGGAATACCGCAAGAAAAAATGAAACAGGTAGTCATTCCGATTTTTTATTAACCTGCCGCCTTTCATTTTATGCTGCCTTTTTTTTACTTATCCTTTTATTTTTTATAATTTATTATTAAAATCATTTTAATTGAACGATTGTAGTGATAGGTGGTAATATTTATTCAAACCATTTACTGAACTTTAGTAAAATAAATCTCATGAAACGAAAATCATTTTTACAGCAGCTTGCTGTTGGGGCGGGTGGCATGGTAGCTTTCCCTTATATTTTAAATGGTCAAACTGATTCTAAAAAAATTTCACCAAAAGGCGATCCTCTGCCTGCGGAAAAAGTAAAAGAGTTTGTAAGTGCAGGCCATAACAATCTTGAAAAAGTAAAATCATTGCTTATTGAAATTCCAACATTATTATATGCCACCTGGGATTTGGGTGGTGGCGATTTTGAAACCGGGCTGGAAGGAGCGGGGCATGTTGGCAACAAAGACATCGCTAATTATTTAATAAGCAAGGGAGCAAGAACAAATCTTTTTGTACTTACCATGTTGGGCAAAACACAAATTGTAAAAGCATATCTTGAAACATGGCCAGAGTACCTTAATGCAAGAGGGCCGCATGGATTTACATTACTTCATCATGCACAGCGTGGAGGCGATGATGTAAAAGAGTTACTTGAATAACTACAATCAAAAGTGTTGAAAGAAACAAAAACTGCTTTATAAATAATATCATTAAAATAAAATTGATAGTAATATGAAACAATCAACACTGCTTCTTGCAAGTATTCTACTTTCAACAATCGCATTTACCCAAATGGATTTACCGCCTTCCGGCGGCAATCCCAAAGCAATGGTTAGCGAACAGGTGGGAATCACATCTATCACCATAAATTATTCACGACCGGATGTAAACAAACGGGAAGGAAAAATCTATGGAGAGGGTTCTGCTTTTATAGTTCCTTATGGATTTACCGGCTCCAGTTTTATAACAAATAAAAGCATGCCGTGGCGTGCCGGTGCTAATGAAAATACCAGTATCAGTTTTGAACATGATGTAATGGTGGAAGGAAAACCATTGAAAGCGGGTACTTACGGATTGCATATGGCATTAGCCGCCGATAATATAATGCTTATTTTTTCTAACCAATCAGAGGCATGGGGAAGTTTTTCTTATGATGACAAATACGATGCCCTGCGTGTAAATGTAAAACCTGTTGCTTTAGAAAAAGGTGTAGAGTGGCTGAAATACGAATTCATTGAGCATAAAGAAAAATATTGTGTGATAGCCATGCAGTGGGAAAAACTTGCTGTGCCGTTTAAAGTTGAAGTAGATGTTGATAATATTACGCTGGCAAGATTGAGGGACCAGGTTACCAGCATGAAACAATTTAACAGCACCAATATGATTCAAGCTTCATCCTGGTGTTTTAATAAAAACATTAATCTTGACGAAGCATTGGTTTGGGCGCAAAGGGCCGTTACGGGTTTCCAGGGACAGCGAAGTTATGTGAGCCTGAGAAATCTTGCCACCGGCTATGAAAAACTGAATCGCTTGCCACAGGCAGATTCAGTAATGAATGATGCATTGGCAATGGCGAATGCCAATCAAACTGTTGCTTATGGCCGGGCTTTGATTACTCAAAAAAGAATTGATAAGTCGCTTGAAATAATGAAAGCAGCGAAAACAAAATTCGGTGATGTGTTGGCGGTAAATAACGGGATGAGTTTTGTATATTCAGCAAAAGGAGATTTTAAAAAAGCGTTGGAGTATGCAGAGAAAGCATTGACACTGGCACCTGAACCTCAGAAAGCAGTAATTACTGCCAACATTGCAAAATTGAAAGAAGGAAAAGATATTAATCAGTAAGCAGCTGGCCGTTTATTGTCAATGTCATGAAATTCTTTAGCCATGAAACATAAATTTTTGTTTGGTGCAAGTTTAGGCTGGCGAAATGATGCAAAGGATACGTGGAAATGGGATGGCACTAAATGGAATGAGTAAAAATTTTAGAATAGCATCATTTTTTCTTTTAAAATAAAAAACAAACCAACATGCAAAACGCAATCAGCTGGTTCGAAATTGGAACCACCGACCTGGACAGAGCAACAAAATTTTATGAAACTATTTTTGGTGTAACACTTAATCCGCTTGATTTACCAAATATAAAAATGCGGATGTTTCCGCTTGATGATATGATGACACAAGTGGGTGGGGCCATTGTTGACAGTGGTAGTTTTCATAAACCTTCTGCTACCGACGGTCCTTTGGTTTATTTAAATGGAAATCCGGATGTTCAAAATGTATTAGATAAAGTAGAGGAAGCAGGAGGAAGTATAATGGTTCCAAAAACAGAAATCAGTCCGGAGTATGGATTCATGGCAGTCATTATTGATACTGAAGGCAACCGTATTGGATTACACTCTCTACCGAAATAATGAAATACAGTATAGAAAATTCAATAGAGATTTTAGAAAGAACTCCGGCGGTTCTTAAAGCATTACTAAGTAACTTAAGTGAAGATTGGATAATAAACAATGAAGGCCCGGAAACTTTTTCTCCGTATGATGTTATCGGGCATTTAATACATGGCGAAAAAACAGATTGGGTAATAAGAGCAAAAATTATTCTTGAATCTGGTTTATCAAAACCGTTTACACCATGGGATCGGTTTGCACAGTTTGAAGAAAGCAATGGAAAAACATTGCTACAATTGCTGAATGAATTTGAAATTATAAGAAATGGTAATGTAGTATGGTTGAAGTCTTTGAATTTGACAGAAACAGATTTAGATAAAAAAGGAATGCATCCGAAATTGGGCGAAGTGACATTGAGGAATTTATTATCAACCTGGGTGGTACATGATTTAACACATATAGCACAAATTACAAGAGTGATGGCTAAGCAATACAAAGAAGAAATGGGGCCATGGTCAGAGTTCTTCAGGATATTAAATTTTTAATTGTTTATTTAAAAATATTTATGAAAAAACTGATTTTACCATTAGCCTGCTTCATAACTATGCATGCAATGGGGCAGGACAGTACCAAAGTAAAAATGAAAGAATGGCTGGGGGTACTCACCCTTACTGAAAAATATACAGAAGAAAAAAACTGGACAAAAAATGATGAAGACTTTGTTGGTGAACATTTTCAACGACTGACAAAAATGAAAAACGAAGGAGTGGTGGTATTGGCAGGAAGAACCCTGACTGAATTAAATAATACGGAAGGTATGGGGCTTGTGATATTCTATGCTAAAGATGAAAAAGAAGCGCTGCAATTTATGATAGATGACCCGGCTGTTAAAAATAAAATCATGCTGGCAAGAGTTCTTCCGTATGGTATCGCAATAAATAAATGTAATTAACTTTAAATAAATTTATATGAGTTCCGAAGCAATTGACAAGGCATACGCAACACAAATTACCAATATTGAAAAAGCCACCGGTAAAAAAATTACTGAATGGTATGATGTAATTAACAAATCAGGGATTTCTAAACATGGTGAACTTGTAAATTTTCTAAAAGAAAAACACGGCTTCACGCATGGTAATGCAAACACGGTAGTTCATTTTACAAAGCAATCTCATGCCGGTGCTACAGAAAATAATACAGACTGGGTTGCTGAACAATACAAAGGCAAAGAAAACCTGAAGCCATGGTATGATAAAATAATGGTTGAGATAAACAAGTTTGGAAAAGATATAGAACTGGCTCCCAAAAAAGCATATGTAAGTTTGAGAAGGAAAAAACAGTTTGCCATAATTCAACCCTCCACTAAGGATAGGCTGGATGTGGGGTTAAATATTAAAGGAGTGGCTCCTTCTGGTAATGCAGAAGAAGGAGCTAAGTGGAATGCGATGTGCACACATCGTATAAGAGTTGAAGATGAAAAAATAATCACTAAAGATTTAATCAACTGGGTAAAGCAGGCTTATGACCAGGCGGGATAAATTAACTTTAAATGGATTACACCAAACAAATAATCACAGAAATTGAATTGCATTCAGTTGAGGGGATAATAAATTGCTTTAACAATGGTATTAAACCAAATGATAAACACAATAACATTCCACTTATTTACGAATTAACCAGCGAATACACCAGAACGCCACGTTTTAAAGAATGTGTGAAAATATTTGTGGAGTATGGATTGGAGTTTGATGATAAAACATTACTGGCTGTTTTACTGGATGATGCTGAGATGCTTGAAAATGAAATAATCAAAGATCAATCTACGGTTTCCCGTCCACGTACACTACATTGTGCCTATACCCCATTGAATGAAGCAACACTTCTTCATGTTTGTGCTGAATTCAATCATGTTTCCTGTGCACAGGTTCTTATCAGTTATGGCGCAGATGTAAATGCAATGGCCGGAGTTGATGAAAATAGTTTTGGCGGGCAAACTTCCATTTTCCATACTGTGAATCAAAATGGAAACCAATCTGCTGATATGATGAACTTTCTTCTAACACAGAATGCAGATCTGGATTTAACTGTTAAAGGAATTATTTGGGGTAAAGGATACGAATGGGAAACTTTTATTCCTTCCGTTAACCCGGTTAGTTATGCTATGATGGGTTTATTGCCACAGATGCACCGTGATGAGAGAGTTATTTCTGAAGTTATTTCCATTTTATTAAAACACAAATATAATATTGGTTATATCCCGGAAAATGTTCCGAACAGGTATTTACAACATTAGTCAAAAATTGTAACCGGCTGGTGATTACAGAAACTGATGGCCTGGTTCATGTGATAAATTTGTAAAGACCAATCGAGGAGCATATTAAACCTTTTGTCAAATAGGATATTTTATTCGTGGATTTCCTTTGTATTTTACGCTCATAAAAATTTTACAATGAAAAAGATTTTTTTGGCTTCAGCGCTTTTGTTAGTTTTTACTTTCGCAAAGGCTCAACAACCTGTCATCGTCTCTCCACAATGGTTGAATGAAAATTTAAAAAACCCGGAACTGGTTGTTTTATATACCGGGTTTGTAGTTAAAGCTGATTTTGACAAGGAACATATTGAGGGCTCCCGTTTTCTCTGGCCCGACTGGTTGGCATTTAATACACCGGAGGGAAGCATGTTTGCCCCTGATGCGAAAACCGCCACCAAAGTGTTGCAGGATTTAGGTATCAATAAAAATTCAAAGATTGTGGTATGTCATAAAGGAACTGATGTAACGATAGCAGCAAGAATGTTTTTAACACTGGAGCATTTTGGATTAAAAGGAAAAGTTTCATTTCTAAATGGAGGTATTGAAGCCTGGAAAAAAGCGGGGTTCACTGTTACTAATAAACCTTCAGTTTTTAAAAAAGGAAATTACGTAGCAATGGATAACATGTTAGTTGTAGATAAAGACTATGTACAAAAATCATTGCAGGATAAATCTGCAGAAATTGTGGATGCAAGAGCCAAACGCTGGTACGATGGCGATGCGACTGGTAATCCGAGAGATGGCCATATTACCGGAGCAAAAAATATTCCTTATCAAGATATGATTGACTCCACCAGCAATTTTAAACCTGCTGTTGTACTTCAAAAAAATTTTGACGCTGTTGTTCCAGATAAAGAAAAAGTAGTAGTTGTTTATTGTTTCATTGGGCAAACCGCCTGTGTCGATTATCTCGCCGGTCGGTCGTTGGGTTATAAAATGAAATTATATGACGGTTCGATGCAGGAGTGGAGCAGAATACCAGAATTGCCAATGGAGAAAACAAAAAAGGATTAAGACATGTAAAATAAAACCCCGAATCGGAACTTCGGGGTTTTTTATTAAATGAATTAACGATTATTTCTTTCTGGTAAATTTAATTGCCATTGACTTATATTCTTTTCCATCTTTCATACCATATTGTTCCATAATTTGAGTATTGTCGTCAACAAATTTCATCACCTGCCTGATGTCCGTCGCTTGTCCAGTCATGGGGTCTGTCGTTTTTCCTTTCGGACACGGCTTGGCGATGTGGCGGTATTTGAAAATCGTCAGCCCGTAACCGCTACTAAATTTATAAATAAAAGTTCATTGTTTGTTCAATTGCTCGGCATTATTCGTCGGCTTGAACTGAAGCCGATTAGCGAACTGACTCGTCCTGAAAAAAGTTGAGAATTTATTCGTCACCCCGCCTTATAGCCAACCCGCTGTGCGTTCGTCCTTTTTTAAAACAGTCAGTCAAACTATTTTCCCCGCCTTACATTCAAGCCAAAAGTAGTTTCAACAGCATTGTACCATTCTTCATCAGTTTGTGCATTCCAATCTACCCATTGTTCATCAGTCATAGATGCTCTCCATCCCAAAAATGGCAGTGCCGAAGGTCCTACGGGATATTTTAATTGCCAACTATCACCATCAGCTATTTCAAGCATTGTATTAGCTACCAACGATGGTGGCGTTGGTTGCTTGAGTGATTCGGAAAACATAGCTCCAAAACGAAGTACCTGCGGATATTTAGAGTTGCTATCCACACTAATGTCGTGTGCCATTTTTGTATCAATAATCCCTGGTTGTATTAACGATACTCTAATATTAAATGGTTTCACTTCTTGTGCTAAAGATTCTGTAAGAGCCTCTATGGCATACTTGCTAGCACTATATGCACTTAAAGGTGTACAGGCAATTTTTCCTGAAACCGAGCCAACGTTAATAATACAGCCATTTTTATTTTCTCTCATTTGAGGCAGCACTGCCTGAATACATCTGATGACACCAAAATAATTGGTCTCCATTATTGCTTTAAAATCAGCCATTGGCAATTCTTCAATTGAACCATGTCGCTCTATGCCAGCATTGTTTACCAATACGTCTATTGTTCCATGCTCTTTAATAATAGTTTCGATGCAATGTTTAACTGATTCATCTGAATCAACATCCATTTTGTAAATTATGACTGACAAAGATTCGTCGACGATATGTTTTTTTAGAGTTGCTGCAGCTTCAAGATTTCTCATAGTTGCAAAAACTTTATAGCCTCCACGAGCAAATGAAAGAACAGCCTCAAAACCAATGCCTTTATTTGTTCCTGTAATTAATACTGATTTCATAATGATTTAATTTTTATTGCCTACTTTAATTGGGTTTCGGCTTTCCCTATTTGATGTAAGTTAGTGCTATTGAATAATGTTCTATCAGGTAGTGTCGCTATAGCAATTACGCACAACAGGTTAATTGTTTTGCTTGCGTTATCCCAAGGCCCTTCCATATATAGAATACCCGTTCCCATATTATCTATCCATGTAGAAACGAAAATTTTTCTTGCATTATCCCAACCGGTTAAACTCCTTCCCTCAAATGGCATTCCATTGAAACTACCTGTATTTAATGACTCTTGGTAACGGCCGCCCAAAATCATTTTATTGACACAAAAGGCTTTCATCGATTGTGCCGGGGCACTCGGGTCCATCCAATATTGTATTTCCTGATTCCATTCTCCATCCGCCTGGGTCATCATTTTATGTAAATCGGAGGGGTCTTACAATCCATCCACTTTTTCAATTCTTCGTGTGTCTGGGCTTTGCCAACCATCAAGAAAACTGCTAAAGTGATACAGCAAATAGTTAAGGTTATGCGTTTATTATTTTATTTTTAGAGAAAAAAGGTACGGATTTCAATTTGAAAATAAATAAATTTTCCCTGACGAAATAAGGAATCGGGTGGATGAAAGGTCTTATATCTTCTGTAACAGCTTAATTTGGATAATAGTCGCAATACTTGAAGCTTTTTCCTTTGCCAGAAACGCTTTGTCCCCTTCAAATAATTCGTCTACCGTCACTTTAAAATATTTAAGCCATGTTTCAAAATGATGTTTCTTCAATGGAGATTTTTCATGAAGAATTAAATGCGGCTGCATGGCATTCTTCCGGTAAGTGTCCGAACCAAATAAAATATTATCCCAAAAATCAACCAGCACCGGCAGGTGATGTCCCAAATTTATATTAGCTACTTCGGTAAATAAATAACTGATGGTATCGTCCGTCAGCAGTTTATTGTAAAAACTTTTTACCAGCAAAAGCAAGTCTTCCCTGGACTCTATATCTTTTTTCATTTACCGCCGCCTTTTGATTTTACCAAATCATATTGCTCGTCATAATCTTTCCGGATGGTACCCATCATTCTGTCCCAGAATAAAAAATACAAGCCATAATTTCCTTTAAAGTATTGATGGTGCATATTGTGGTTAACAGAAGTGTTGATCCATTTTCCCAGCCAATGCCTGCTGAATCCTTTTGGATAAAGTTCCCAGCCAAGATGGCCATACACATTATAAATAATCATAAACAGGAAAAAGAACAGCAGGTGAAATAAATGTACCAGTATCGTAAATACAAAAACAAGAAATATTCCTGCTTCCACAACTGCTTCCAGCGGATGAAAAGCATAAGCTGCAAAAGGGCTGGGATTTGTTGATTTGTGATGAATCAAATGAACGATTTTAAATAACTTCGGATGGTGCATCAGTCTGTGCATCCAATAAAAATACGTGTGGTGCATGATAGCCATCATGGGAAATGCGAAAATGAAATACAGTTTTCCGTGTAAATTAATATCTGTATAAAATTTTGTATGTCGTGAAATTTCGGGACTGCCTAAAACCATGGCAGGTATAAACGCCATAATAAATACAGTGAGGATAGAAAAAAATATTTCCCGTGCATAATCGCTGAACTTTGGAAACCGCTCCTGAATTTTTTTGGATTGAATTATCCGGCGCAATAAAACATAACAAACAATAAATGCGATACTGGTAATAATTAAATAACGGCTACCGATCAGAGCTACATCTTTAAAATAAAATTTCTAGTTCATATTAATGTGCCTCCAGCCAATTTTTTCCTTCGCCACATTCTGCAACAATGGGTACTTTGTTTGGTAATTTCATTGCCGCCTCCATACATTCAATAATTAATGGTTTCAGTTCTTTCGTTTCTGATTTTAATGCATCAAACACCAGTTCATCATGCACTTGCAAAATCATTTTGCTTTGCATTTTTTCTTTTTTCATTGCAGCATACACTTTCTGCATTGCCAGTTTTATCATATCGGCAGCGGTGCCTTGTATTGGAGAGTTGATTGCATTGCGTTCAGCAAAACCCCGAACAGTAAAGTTGGCTGAGTTAATATCCCGCAACCATCTTTTTCGCCCCATCAGTGTTTGTACATAACCATGTTCTCTGGCAAAGTTGATGGTTTCATCCATATATTTTTGGATGCTGGGAAATTGCTTTTTATAATTTTCAATTATTTCTTTTGCTTCTGTTCTTGAAATGCCAAGATTATCTGCCAACCCAAATGCACCCTGTCCATAAATAATTCCAAAGTTTACACTCTTGGCTTTGTAGCGCATTTCTTTTGTTACCTCTTTTTCACTTACATTATAAACCTTTGAAGCGGTGGCAGTATGAATATCTATTCCGTTACTGAATGCTTCACACATATTTTCATCACCGCTGATGGCTGCTACAATTCTTAATTCGATTTGAGAATAATCGGCAGACAATAAGATATGTTTACTATCTCTGGGTATAAATGCTTTCCGTATTTCTTTTCCTCTTTCAGTTCGTACCGGAATATTCTGAAGATTTGGGTTGTTACTACTCAATCTACCCGTAACAGCAACAGCCTGTGCATAAGAAGTATGGACTCTTCCTGTTTTTTTATTAATCAAAAGTGGCAAGGCATCTACATAAGTTGATTTGAGTTTTGTCAATTCACGAAACACAAGAATATCTTCAACAATCTGATGGCCTTTTGCTGCAAGTTTTAATAAAACATCTTCACCTGTTTGATACTGGCCCGTTTTGGTTTTTTTAGCAGCCGGATCTAATTTTAATTTATCAAACAGCACTTCCCCTAATTGTTTGGGAGATGCAAGATTAAAACGAACTCCGGCTTGTTTATAAACGCTTTCTTCAGCTTTCTTTGCGTCTTTTTCCAAAACTTTTGAATAGTCATTTAAGAATTCCTCGTCAATTTTTATTCCTTCAAACTCCATGTCAGTTAATACTTTCACCAATGGGTTTTCCACTTCATTAAAAACTTTTTCTACTTCTTTCTTTTTTAGAAGAGGAGTAAAAATATGTTTAAGCTGTAATGTTATATCGGCATCTTCTGCTGCATACTCTTTTATTTTTTCCAATTCCACATCCCGCATATTACCCTGAAACTTTCCTTTCTTACCAATCAGCTCTTCTATATGCACGGGTTCGTAACCTAAATATTTTACACTCAAATCATCCATTGCTCTTTTTCCGTCGGGTTCTATTACGTAATGTGCAAGCATGGTATCAAATAAATTTCCGGCTATTTCAATTCCATACCATTTCAAGACAAGTAAATCATATTTTATGTTTTGACCTACCCAGGTTTTCTTCTTATCCGCAAACAATGATTCAAACTGTGAAAGAATATTTTTTGTTTGCTTTTGGTCTGTAGGACATGGAATATAATTTGCCTCCCCTGCTTTTACAGAAAAACTTAAACCAACTAACTCAGCAGCATTCGCATCAATGCCTGTTGTTTCAGTATCAAAACATATTTCATCATGCTTTTTTAATTCCGATATTAATTTTTTAATCTCCGCATCTGTTGTGATCAGGGAATATTTATGTGGGGTATTGTTTATATTTTTATCCGGAGCCCCCCCACACCCCGAAGTGGGGATTTCGGAAGAATCCGAAAATTGTGAAAAATCATTTTTCTTTGATGACTGCTGTAAGCCTTCCCCTTCGGGGAAGGTTTGGATGGGGCCTACAATGTTTCCAAACAAATCTGTTTGTACGCCCTGCGGTTGTTCTTTTTTAATAAAATCATTCCCTCCGGTTGCAAAAGAAAAATCATCGCCCAATAATCGTTTACCCAATGTTTTAAATTCAAGCTCTGTAAATATTTCTTTCAGCATTTCTTTATTCCAATCCGAAAGTTTAAAATCCTCTTCATGAAACTCAACAGGCACATTTAAAATAATAGTTGCTAATTTTTTTGAAAGAATAGCCATCTCTTTTCCTTTCTTTACTTTCTCTCCCATTGCCCCTTTTATCTTATCGGCATTTGCCAATGTATTTTCCAAACTACCGTACTCGGCTAAAAATTTTGCGGCGGTTTTTTCTCCTACTCCGGGTATGCCCGGTATATTATCTACCGCATCACCCATCATGCCCAGCATATCAATTACCTGGTCTACACTTTTTATATTCCACTTGGCACAAATTTCTTCGGGCCCCATTATCTCTGCATCATTTCCCTGGTATGCGGGTTTATAAATTTTTATTTTTTTAGAAACGAGTTGACCATAATCTTTATCCGGCGTTACCATATACACTTCATAGCCGGCTTTTTCAGCCTGCTTGCTTAACGTGCCAATTACATCATCTGCTTCATAGCCATCTTTTGCAATGATTGGAATATTAAAACCTTCAATAATTTTTTTTATATCGGGTACAGCGGCACTGATATCTTCTGGTGTTTCCTGCCGGTTTGCTTTATAATCTGCAAAATCTGTATGCCGCTCAGTAGGCGCAGAGGTATCGAAACAAACGGCCATATGGGATGGCTTTTGTTTATTAATTAATTCTACCAGTGCATTGGTAAAACCAAACTGAGCATTTGTATTTTTCCCTTTTGAAGTAATCCGCGGACTGCGGATGAGTGCATAGTATGCCCTGAACACAAGAGCAAACGCATCAAGTAAGAATAGTTTTTTTTCAGCCATGCTGCTAAGGTAATTATTTCGGATGGCTGTGAAAGGAACTTTTATTTAAAATTATGACGGATATATTTTTATCCGAAGTCATACTAAATATGTTTGATGGTATAAATTATTGCCCTCATATAGAAAATCCCAACTGGTCGCTTTCCATTTATTTTTTTATAGTGCTTATTTGAGAAGGTATAATGAAATTCCTGTACTCTGCATTAGTAGAATATTTCAACCACCCCATAACAAAATCTTAAAACAAGCCTCCAGCATAATAATACTTTTACTAAAACAAATTGTTTTGCGAGACAGCCGCTTTAATGAATTGCGGATGCCGAGATTATTTCTTTCAATCGTATTCGTATGATATTGAAACTTACAATGAATAGCAGTTGCAATAAGCGAAGGATAAATATTTAAACCATCGGTATAAATTTTACGTGGGTTAAGGGCAAGTACTTTATCAATTACCTTTCTGATATTTTCTTTTGTTCTGGCGCCAACAATAAAATCTATAATTGATTTTGTAGTTCGGTTGATTGCATACGTAATGTACTTATAACAAGAAGGG
>JANPEU010000179.1:0-5992 GCA_031423175.1 Bacteroidota bacterium | reverse complement strand
CTGTGGAGTAAAGGTTATTAATCCTTTTGCCGGGTCCGCAACATATAAGACCTCACCCCCGACCCCTCTCCAAAGGAGTGGGGAGGAACGGCGCTTGACTTTATATAAAACAACAAAATGATTTTGCTTCCAGTGAAGAACAGCAGGAAGTTTTGCATCTTCTGTTATTGTTTTGTAAGTAAGTTTTAATGATTGCGTACGAAAACCAATTGTTTCTGCTGCTTCGCTGATGCCGAGCAGGTTTACTCCTTCTTTACCAATTTGTGTTTTTTCTCTTAATGTTTGCAATGAAACATTTCTACCATAATATTTTGCTATCATGCGGAGGCAGGTGGGGCCGCAGTCGGAGGAGTCGGGTTGTTTGTAGAAAGGAAATAACATATGAAGGAGTATAACTTTGTGTTCAATTCCAATCATTTAGATAGCAAGCGCATAAGGTCAAAATTATGATAATCATAAATTCATAAAAATTTGAGTCCACCTGTTAAATTGGTTGAAATTTTTAAAAAAATTCAAAACTTTCTCTTCAAACTTATGTTGATTCAATTCATTTCCTGTATCAAAGGGTTTATAAAATTCCGGATTTGTAAAAGGTGTTAGTAACACATCAACTCTTTTGGCAAAGTAATTAATATGGTAGTGCGGCAAAGCCACGCCAAGTATCATGCCCGGCAATCCCCAAAAAGATTCGGGTCCTCCCTTTGTTTGAATAGCATCAGTATAGAATGCAACAATATAAATTGAATCCATAATTATAGCATTTGCACGCCGACATTCAAAACCGGCAATATCGAGGACTTCATCTGTAAGTTTCCACTTTATTTTTTTAACCGAATCTTTGATCAGAAAAATCTCGTTATGAGCATACTTTTCAGAAATTGTAATTGTACTTGAGAGGTTGCTAAATACTTTATTTGCATGTGATGTCTGGGTTCCAACACCATGTAAGAATTTTGAAACAGCCCCAATAGGTTCATAAAAGGTCTGTATGCTATCGAAAAATAATTGGAAACTGTCGATCCAAAATTGGGAATTATTAGATTTGTAGTTTTGCAAATAAGCATTTAATTCAGTTACTTGTACAAGATTCGACTCAACCACAAAATCAGTTATAATTGCATATGTATTGATTTTTCTTTCGAAAACAATTCTTCCCCTTTTAAGAAAATGAAATTGAGAATTGACTGTTTGTGCAGTTAACAGAAACACTAAAATAAAAAGTATAAACTTTGTCATTGCTACTTTTTTAACTGTTTAAGTTTAGTAAAGTTCCAGGCGGCACTAATCATAAAGTATCTACGAATAGTAACAAATCTACTTTCTGTAAAAAAACTGGAGGTTGTGTTTCTTATAAATCCAGTGTTAGCGTTCAATATATCATTGCAGATTAACTTTATCGTCAATTGTTTGCTTTTAAGGATACTACCGCCAATCCATAGATTCCAAATCAATCTGTCAAAAGCAACATCGAAAATGTTATTTTTCTCCTGCCATAGATAATTTGCTTCATTATGTAGCTGTAATCTTTTTAAAAGAAATATATCTGTCGAAGTCTTTAAGGAAATAGAAAAGAAGTTATTGGTTGTAGTTTGATCATTCTGATATAAATTGTTGGAATTATAACTAAAATTGGTTCCAAGCTGAACTTCATATTTTTCTGTTTCACTTTTATACCCGAATACATCAAGTGAATAAATTCCAAATTTTAGTTTATTTATTACACCGTTCAATATATGAAAGTTTGTGCCTCCGTTAGCTTTGACATCGATTGTAATTTGCGTTTTTAATTTTTTTAATGGTGTTGAATAGAATCCTTTAATGTCGAATTCGCTATTCTTTTGATCATTCATGTTTACGAACTGTATATAATAAGCACCACTTTCGTTAATTTCTAAATTTGTATTTATTGGATTAGAAATGTTTTTATAACTTGCTATAACGCCTTTAAATGTTCTGGTCAGGCTTTTGAATGATTCATATTCTGCTGAGAATTTATGGGAGTAACTGTTTCTCAGATCAGTATTTTTGTAATATTTTACTAATAAGGAGTTATTAAATTGATATGGAAGTATTTGCTCAAAATCAGGACTTGAAGTATTACCTCTATAATTTAAGTTAATACTCGAAGTATTATTAACTTTATAAAGCATGCTAATCGTGGGTTTCCAAACCATAAACTGTCTGTTGATTTGTTGAATTTTCAACTTTTCACTCAATTCAAAAATAGAAACCCCGGCAGTGTTACTTAATTTCAAACTGGTTTTATTAAAATCAAAATTCACAGTGATACCACCCGTTTGTACCCATTTCGTGTTTGTTTGGACTGTGCTGAATTCAATATCATATTGATTAAGAGGATTTGTTTGATAAGGATATGAAAGATTGTTGTCATCTTTATAATTTCTACCAGCGTTATAACTTAAAATCATAGAAACTGGTTTGCTAATTCGTTCTGTAAAATTGACATTAAGTAAAAATTCACTAGCCTGGTTATTTGATTTTTTAAGAAAGTTCAAGCTAAGACTGCTGTCCTTTATTGGCTTCCCGTTGAAGTAGTCGGTGAATGACTGAAACTTTTGCTCTCCCTCAGAATTTTCGAATGAATTATTCAATGATATTGAAATTGTACGGCCTGAAGTTTTAAATTTTTTTTGCCAAAGAAAATTCAATAAATAGCTGCGAAATTCCTGCACCATATCCGTCCGGGAATCTGACTGATTCAATAAATTGAGAACTTTATTTCTGTCTATAGCCCTATAAATTTGATCAGATTTGTTTTTGCCGTAAATGTTCGCAGTGTAAATAGTGATAGTAGAACTGCTGTCCAAGTTCTGTTTGTATGTTACATTCGCATTTTGAGTGTGGCGGCTTCTGCTAAATGCATTAGTGGAACTTCGCCGAATTGTGCCAGTCGGCAGATTGTTTATCGAAAAGATAGTATCCTGACCTGAATTAGCTGTTGCAGAATAAAAAATATCAGCATTAACAATGCTTTTATCCTTGTTCCATTTTGTATCATAATGGAATCCTAAAGAAGTAGCAATCGGAAGGCCTTTACCATCATATTGTTCTGAATTTCCACCTATCCCAAGTTTATTTTTGTCAGTGGAAGCAAGCACAACTCTACCAATGTCATTCGAAGAAAAATAAATTGCTGCTTTACGTTTAACTTTAAACCTGTTTAATATTAATTGTGTAACATATTGACTTTTTTCTGCCCCCGTTCCTGTCCCCACTTCAGCTTTTCCAAAAACTCCGTTATTTTTATCCTCCTTCAATTTAATATTTATCACCTGGTCTTTTATTCCATCTTCAATTCCTGTAAATATTGCTACATCAGACTTCTTCTCGTATATCTGTACTTTTGCGATCATATCAGACCTTAAATTTTTGGTCACCAAAATAGGGTCAATACTAAAAAATTCTTCGCCATCTATCAAAACCATTTTAACCCTTTTGCCTTGAGCAGTAATATTGCCCATATTGTCTATATGTAAACCGGGAAGTTTTTTAAGCAAATCTTCAACTGTAGAATTTGGAGGCATCCGGATGTTTTCTGCTGAATATTCTATTGTGTCACCTCTGATGCGAATGTTGCCAAGTTTAGCATTCACAATGATTTCAGCTAGTAATTTGCCCTGAGGTATCAGGTTGATATTTTGCAGATTAATTATACTATCAACAGTATTAGTAAAATCAATATTTACAGAATAACTTACATACAGTGGATAACTTATGAAAAGAAAACATTCCTCGCTATCATATATGTTTATAATCTTAAATCGTCCATCATTATCTGCCCTAGTATCTGTTAAAATAAATGAATCTTTTTTAGATAACAGTACAATCGAAGCATCCCGGAGGTTGATACCCTTTGAGCTGTCTATAACCTTTCCCCGGATTTGTTTATGCTGTGCAAAAGAAATACTACATATCATCATAATACAAGTAATAAGGAAAAATTTCATTAGCATGAACAAAAACATTTAGTAGAAATTGTATACTACATAGTAATTTGAATAAAAATGTAAATAGTATTAACACAACTTCCCAATATCAAATAGTATATTAGGAAGTTGTGTAATCTTTGTCAACTTGTGTGGTCATGCCATCCGCTACAACAGTACTTTTGGTGAATACTACAATAATCACATGATGGCCCCTTATTAACAGCAGTACATTCGTCACAAGTTGTGCAACTAAGGCACCTACCAGCCTCTTCTCCTACTCGACCCTTTATACTCTTTTGTTCTTCCCTGCTCAAGAGTCTTCCCAGGTCTTTATATTTCATTAACATAATAATGTGATGCTTTTTGAACATTGAAAAAGCAACAAAAACTTTAATGTTTAAGAATGTAGTTTTAAACCTCCGCTTACTACAACATGCTTATTACTCATTACCACCTATAGCTCCCCTGCTCAATCCCAAATAATAAGGACGAGCAGAGGAGTAATAAGCGGTTCCACCCATTGGCAAAGGTTGTACACCCTTTACTTTTGAGTGTCTTTGTACAAAGAACTTTGCTGCTCAGGGCGTATTATAATCCAGTTTATTAATCTTTATTTTTATATCTGAAAACCGTTTTGCTACCATCTTTATATCATCAATTCTGTATTGTTCAGGTAATTCTTGTCCATCAATAAAAATGGTGGGAGTAATCTTAATATTGCTGTTGGAGCTCCAATCTTTTATAAACAGTAACTGTTTGTTTACATCAATATTTTCTGTCAGTAGGTAGTTGGCCTGAAATTTTTCCATGTCCATCCATTCATACCAGTCATGCAAAACTTTTCTTTTATAAAAGACATCTTTTCCCTTTGTCAGTTGTAGCAAATAGCTTACCGCATTTAGATTTTTATCTTCTTTATTTTCTGTTTTTACACCAACTCGTACAGTCAACCCAATATCATTTTTCTCAACCAGATCATGCAACACTTCGTGTGCTTTGGCGCAAGGCACACAGAAAAGGTTACTAGCCACCATTATTTGCAGGGGTGCATGAGGGTTGCCTATTTGCAAATCATCTTCAAAAGCTGTGGTATCAACTTTTCGTTGCTTTTCCAATAATGCCATAAATACTTCAGCATTATTTTTAAATCGTTTGATAGCAAAATTTTCTGTTTCTAATTTTTTATTTTCTTTCAGGAGCGGTTTTAGCCATAACCATGCTGCTGCGGTAATAAATAAAAAGAAAGTGGTTAATGAATAAGCATTGGTTGAAACTGTTTGAAAACTACTCCTTGCAAAGTTCAGGGTAACAGGAAGCAAAATGAAAAACTGAACCCATAACAATACAACTGTAATTAAACATAACCTGCACCATTTTTTTACAACCCGCCATTGGTAATAAACAGAAAGCAGGGTGAGTGGTATGGAACAAGTGGCGAGTAGTGCAAGAACAGTTATACTATTTGTATTTGTAAAGGAAGAAATAACAACAAGGAGTAACTGAAATGAAAAGTAAATAATACCCGCATCGCTCCACCCAATACCAAAAGGGAGTTTTGCAGTTGTGGAATGTATAACTGTATTGCAATCGGCAGTACTGCCGCAAACCTCATCCGCTAATTTATTTTCTATCCCCAAATCCTTACTCACTATCATCCATGATATAAATACTCCGGCAATAGCAGTAAGCATTAAGCTAAACTGCAGCCAGTTAAATGATATAACACCGGAGAGAAGAATAAAGGCAGATAATAAAGTAAGTGTAAATAAAATTGCCGCATATTGCTTCTTATCTTTTAGCAGCCATTCAGTATTTAGCTTATGATGCCAGCCTTCAGGTTTTTCAGCAGCAATAGCCACGCCGCCCCAGCGTTTAAAAAAATCAGGAAACTGTTTATCTAAGTTGTCCCTGTTTTTTACTAAAACAAATTCACCACCGTTTCCATTCAGGTGTGCTATAAAAGGAACCGGCATTTCATGCAGTTGATCTTTCTCTATTTGTATGGCGGTATTATCTATTCCCAGTTCATCCAATGTATCGGT
>JANPEU010000178.1:0-1967 GCA_031423175.1 Bacteroidota bacterium | reverse complement strand
TATCGACCAAATGGTAAAGTATAAATTCAATCTCCTTCATTTACACCTTACCGATGATCAGGGCTGGCGGTTGCAAATAAAAAGTTTACCTAAGCTGACAGAAGTAGGTGCATGGCGGGTAGATAAAACCGGAACCTTTGGGCAATTCTCTACCCCTTCCCCCGATGAACCAAGAAATTATGGCGGCTTTTATACACATGAAGACATTAAAGAATTAGTGCAATATGCTAAAGACCGGTTTGTGAATATTCTTCCGGAAATAGATATTCCCGGGCATAGCCTTGCCGCTATTGCTTCTTATCCAGAACTTGCCTGTACACCCGGCACATATGCGGTTAACTCAGGCGAACAGTTTATGATTTGGCCCGGCAATGGGGAACATTTCTATGGAACCTTAGATAATACACTTTGCCCTGCCTATGAAAAAGTGTATGATTTTATAGACAAAGTGTTTACCGAAGTGGCGCAACTATTCCCCTTCGAATATATTCACATGGGTGGTGATGAAACAGCCCGGAATTTTTGGGAGAAAAGTGAGGTTATAAAAACACTCATGCAAAAAGAAAAGCTGAAAAACCTGGACGAAGTACAAAGCTATTTTGTAAAGCGGGTAGAAAAAATCATTAATGCAAAAGGCAAAAAAATGATTGGATGGGATGAAATTTTAGATGGAGGATTAGCACCGAATGCGGCAGTAATGAGTTGGAGAGGAATGAAAGGTGGTATTGAAGCAGTTAAACAAGGTCATGAAGTAGTAATGAGTCCGACAGATTTTGTATATATAGATTATATGCAGGGCGATGCAGTTATAGAGCCACCAGTTTATGCTACGTTACGGCTAAAGAAAGTATACCAGTTTGAACCAGTACCAGAAGGTGTAAGCGCATCTTTAATTAAAGGTGGCCAGGCAAACCTCTGGACAGAACAGGTGTACAACATGCGGCATGCAGAATACATGACATGGCCGAGGGCTTTTGCTATTGCAGAAGCATTATGGAGCCCTAAAGAAAAAAGAAAATGGAATGATTTTGTACCAAGAGTGGAAACACACTTCGAAAGACTGGATGCTGCCAGAGTAAAATATGCACCCAGCATGTATGATGCAATTTTTGAAGTAAGTAAAAAAGATACAACTGCAATAATTGTCAAATTAAGTACAGAGATAGAAGGCTTATCGATTCATTACAGTTTTGATAATTCTTTTCCTGATAATTTTTATCCGGCATATACTTCGCCACTGACTGTTCCCAAAGATGCCACCACCATGAAAGTGATTACATACCGGAACAATAAACCTATCGGAAGAATGATGGTGATGCCAATTACAGAGCTAAGGAAAAGGGCTGGGATAAAGTGATTGCTATGTAGTGTAAATCTTTAGATCAATCTATGATATGCTTGTCTGACAAATTTTGAAACTAAAAAGCCCCTGCTAATGAGCAAGGGCTTTTAATTTTTTTTGATGAATACTTTACTTATATGTACAAGCGTATCCTTTTTTCATTGATTGTTTAACTCCTTGATTATCGCTTTTATCAGATGTCATAAGAATAAACGGGGCACCTAATTCTGCAGCTTCTTCTTTTATTTTTTTGGTTGCCTTCTTATCAGCAGAGCCTGCTGAATTGAGAGTAAAATAGCCAGATGTTTTACCTTTTATTTCTTCACCTTTTTTTAATCCAAGTGCTTCACTTGCTTCTGTTATAATTTGTACTTTTTCCCAATCGTCCTTTCCGGAAACAACTATTTTTTCAGAAATTTCTTCTTTTCTGCCTGATGTACCATATGTAATTGAGGCAATCGCATATTTGCTTATTGTTTGTTCGGCATCTTCTCCTGGATATTTATAATTGATAGTAGCTTCATTAATCTTTATAACTTTCACTTCTAATGTTTCGCCAGAATGTTTCTTCATTTTATCGGCGGTTTGAGCTATTGTAACCAAGCCACAAAGAGCTACAGAAAGT
>JANPEU010000177.1:0-4120 GCA_031423175.1 Bacteroidota bacterium | reverse complement strand
TTTTGCCATTAAAGCCAGCTCTGAATGATTACCATATATTTCAAAATCTTCTGTATTGATTTTTAATAATTCCTTTAACCCCATACCCGGATAAACTCCGTTTGTTAAATTCCATTCATTGATGCCAATAAATCCATCAAACTTTTTTGCACTTAGCGTATGAATAATATTACTGATTAAAATATAAGAAAGCTGGCTATAATTATCTTCATCATCCCATATAAAAACAGCTTGCCGACTCGTATTGCCAAATAAAACAGAACATTTTTTTAACTCCTTTTCAGAAAAATAGTAATAATCCTTTTTAACATTGGCAGCTCCAAAAAACCCAACGAGGTATTCATGAGAGTCAAAATTTAAAAGATCTTCTGCATGTTGAATTGTAACGGGCAGCGGAAGTTCTTTCTTCTTTAATAAAAATGTGTACAAAGGAATTTCATCTTGTGTTCCGGATATCGCTTCTATCGTAATATTTTTCCGCTGAAAAAGGATTGAAGATGCTTTGTTTATATCAATCTTATCGTCATACGTAAAACCAGATTTTATTATTCTTTTTTTACCCTCAATATATTCATTCACTGAAGTAGTGTGAAAAATAAAATATTTGGCGTCCGCTGCTTTATAAAAATCAATACGGCGTATCGTAAGAGTGTCCTTTTTGTTCTTTTTCCCCTTTTCAATAAAACTCGTACTTATAAAATCGTTATACGGGATTTTATTTTTTGTTGAAAACCCTTTTTTATTCATGAAGTGATCAATATTTTTTGCACTAAGAGTTGACAAAGTAAGCAGATCGTCAACAGTAAAGGACTGGCTACATACCTGGCCGGAGGTAAAACTTTGTAAAAAGAAAAAAAACAATAACTGTTTCATTACTTAAAATATTCATCAAAAATGAATGCTGGTTTTTTAAAAGGAATCCGGGAAAAGAAAGTTAAGCAACCGGGTGCTTTGTATCGGGGGGGTTAGTCTTCCGAAGTTAATTATTTTTTTCAATTAATAAAAATCTTCTTGTTTAAAACCTTAATCTTTCATGTAATTAACAGATGACGAAAAGCTGTATCTTTTCTTTACCTTCAAAGAATATTTTATTCAAATGCCTCAAACCCGCCAGCTCGCAGCCATCATGTTTACCGACATCGTCGGTTACACAGCTTTAATGGGTAAGGATGAACAAAAAGCATTTTCCATTCTTAATAAAAATCGTGAGTTACAAAAACCAATCATTGAACAATTCAATGGACGCTGGATAAAAGAATTGGGTGATGGTGTGATGGCCAGTTTCAATACCGTTTCGGATGCAGTAAATGCCGCAATAAAAATTCAGGAAGCCTGTAATCTTTCTAAAGATTTTTTATTACGAATCGGTATCGATTTAGGCGAAGTCGTTTTTGAAAATGAAGATGTATTTGGAGACGGCGTAAATATTGCATCAAGAATACAGTCCATTGCAACACCCGGCAGTATTTATATTTCTGAATCAGTAAAAAATAATGTGTCGAATAAAAAAGATATTCATACAAGATTTGTTATGCAGGAAACATTGAAGAATGTAAAAGAACCTGTACGGATCTATGAAGTAATAATTTCCCGGACAAAAATTGTGGACCGGCCTGATGAAAATAAAGAAATCGATATTCCGGTAGCCGTATTTGAAACAATTGGAAAAACACCTGAAAAAAGTGTAGCTGTTTTACCATTTGTAAATATGAGCAACGATCCGGAACAGGAATATTTCAGTGACGGAATATCTGAGGAAATCATTAACTCGCTGGCTCATCTAAAAGAATTGAGAGTAGCCGGAAGAACTTCGTCATTTCACTTTAAAGGAAAAAGTATGGACTTACGTGAAATTGGCGAAAAATTAAATGTACGTACAATCATGGATGGCAGTGTACGTAAACAAGGAAATAAACTTAGAATTACTGTACAGTTAATAAATGTTGAAAATGGTTTTCACCTCTGGTCTGAAAAATATGACAGGGAAATTGATGATGTCTTTGCAATACAAGATGAGATTGCGATGGTAATTACCGAAAAATTAAAAGTTTCATTACTGGAAGATGAAAAAGCAATAATCGTTAAGAGCCCTACAAAAGACCATGAAGCGTATGACTTGTATTTAAAAGGCCGGTATTTTTTTAATAAAAGAGGTGAACATATATTTAAAGGGCTTGAATATTTTCAGCAGGCGGCAGAGAAAGATTCAAATTATGTTTTAGCTTATTCTGGTATAGCTGAATGTTATTCAATATTGGGGTTGTACAGTATAATACCCGCACATGTTGCAATGCCTAAAGCAAAACAAAATGCTGAAAAAGCATTAAAGCTGGAACCTGCACATGCTGAAGCAATTACCACGTTAGCATTTATTGCTGCCTTCTATGACTGGAACTGGGCAGAAGCAAAGGAAAAATTTCTACTCGTTCTTAAACTTAAACCGAATTATGCTCCGGCACATTACTGGTATAGTTATTATTTATCGTTCGTGGAAGCTAAGTTTGAAGAATCTATTCAAGTAGCAAAAAAAGCTGCAGAACACCTGGAACCGTTTGTATCAGTTTCTCATCATGTGTTAGCCTTTACATATTATAATGCGGGAAGATTTGAAGAAGCTTTGCAGGCTTCTAAAATAGCTATTGAATTGGATCCAACTGCTTCCCCGGGATTCAGAACCTTAGGAAATAGTTTAGCTGGGCTAAAAAGATATGACGAAGCAATTGAAGCATTAAATACTTCAGTCCTGCTTTCAAGACACCCATGGACATTGTCTGAGCTTTGCTTTGTTTATACACAATCAGGTAATATAACCGAAGCACAAAAAATAATGGACGAACTGGTAACACGATCTCAGACTCAGTATATACCCGGAATGTTTGCTCCTGCATATCATTTAAAAGACTATGATAAAGCAATTGAATTTTTGGAAAAGGCATTTGTTGAGCATGACGGATCACTTATTGCAATGAAAGTAGATCCTATTAGTACTTTTATAAAAACCGATCCACGTTTTCAATCGTTTTACAAAAGAATGAATTTTCCTGAATAAATTATTATAATCTCATACATGTCTCAATCCCGCCAGCTCGCCTCCATCATGCCTGCCCTCCGTAGTAAATACGAAGGAGGGTTCATCGATATTGTCAGGCACACAGCATTAATTGGAAAGTATTAAAATTAAATAAGTAATATCTTTATACCATGTCAGATAAACCCAAACCAATATTTAATAAACGAATTTTCTGGGATGTAGTATTTGAAAATATTAACTACGATGTTAAAGCGAATTTTGTAATTGAAAGGGTATTTGAACGAGGCGATGTGGATGACATCCGAAATTGCCGCCGCTATTATGGCGATGAAAAAATTACAGAAGCCTTGCTCAAAGCCAAATTTTTACCCGAGACAAGAATGTATCTTGCAAGTGCGGTAATCAATAAGCCGCTAAAAGAATTCAGATGTTACATATTAAGACAGTCGAACCCCGGACTTTTTCCGTATTAAAACAATTAATGGAAATTCATGAACTGAAAAATTTTTCCTTGGTTGGCGGTACAGCATTGTCTTTATGTTACGGACATAGAATGTCTGTTGATTTGGATTTATTTTCTAACAAGCCGTTTGAAAATTTAGTTATCATTAATACACTAAAGAAAAAGTTTCAGGATAAACTTGTTATAGAAGAAAAACAACCCAGGTTCGGCATCTTTTGTTACATAAATGAGGTTAAAATTGACATGATCAGGTACCCACATCCATTAATAAGACCAGAATTGAATTTTGATAATATAAGAATGTTTTCCACAGAAGATATTATTGCAATGAAAGTTCAGGCAATACTTGGTCGGGGAAAAAAGAAAGATTTTTGGGATGTGGCTGAGCTTTTAAATCACTATTCGGTTTCTGATTTTATCAACCTTCATAAAGAGAAATATGCATCGCAAAATCTATTGATTACCGTTCCGCAGGCAATTACCTATTTTGCAGATGCTGAAGAAAGCGAAGACCCGATCAGTTTAAAAAAACAAACATGGGATAGTGTAAAAGAATTTATTAGTTTAAAAGTCAGTGAATATTTGAAATAGAAATCTTTATTTATATACTATGTCTCAATCCCGCC
>JANPEU010000176.1:0-4810 GCA_031423175.1 Bacteroidota bacterium | reverse complement strand
TCTTTTACAAGATAAGTACCACCAGTTGTACCATCTGTTGCCCATAATTCATACTCACTATTATTGGTACTTGTTGAACTTGCAGTAAAAAATACTTTACCACCGGAAAAAACAAACTGATAAGGAGTAGATGGATTGGCACCGGGATTAATATCTTTTAGCATATAAGTGCCTGCATCAGTACCATCACTTATCCAGGGTTCTTGCCCAGCGGCAGTGCCATTGCTGGCACTGAAGTAAAGCTTTCCACCACAATTAGTAAGCTGGTAAGCATTTGTAGAGGTAGTACTTAATATTTTTACCTGCGATACAACACCACCATTTTCACTTTTCCATAGTAAGGTTTGGTTAGCTGCATTTCTTCCGGTTATGTATAATGTATTACCAACAATACCAAGGTCAGTGCCTGCTGTAATAACAGATGCAAAATCTGAAATTGTATTTGTAACACCATCAATTTTAATAAGCCTGCTACCAGATGGTATTCCAAGTACATTGCCTGCAACCATGCCCATTATTGCATATGCATTACTGCCAATACTTATAACATCAATTATACTTCCTGTTCCGTGTCCGGCACCGGTTATCAAATCAATAACCATGGTGGTACCGGCCGCAGTGCCATCCGAACGCCAAAGCTCAATACCATACGATGGATGGTAAGCAGTAAAATAGAGAAAGTTGTTACTGATAAAAAACCGGTTAGGACCGCTATTTACAGATCCGGGGTTTATATCGACAACCATAACTGTACCTGCATCGGTTCCATCCGTTTTCCAGAGTTCCGTTCCATTTACTCCATCTGAAGCAGTAAAATAGATTGCACCACCATATACAAAAAACTGTGCAGGGTTGGATGGAGCTTTACCCGGCCAGATATCTTTTACTATAACAGTACCGGCAGTTGTTCCATCGCTTTTCCAAAGTTCATTACCATATGTGTTATCAACGGCTGCATAATAATAATATCCATTATGAACGAGTGTGCCAAATGCATTCGAACCAGAATTGGGTGTACCAATTTTTATCGTATTAATATCTTTTACCAATGTTGTATTTGCGTTTGTTCCATCAGTACTCCATAGTTCACTACCATTATCATTGGTATTGCCCCAAAAGAATAGTTTTCCGCCGGCTGATGTCATTGTTATTGCCCCCATTCCTAAAGCACCTCCGGATGCACCATCAGTGAGTTGAACTGTTCCTACGGCTGTACCATCTGATTTATACAAAACACTCCGTGAAGGCAATTCCACATCAGTACCGATGAAATAAACATTGTTGTTGTATGCAAACAAACCATTAGCATTTACACTATTTAGTCCAGGATAAATATCTTTTACGATACCCGTACCGGCTGTAGTGCCATCAGTTGCATATAGCTCATTGCCATTGGGGCCTCCTCCCCTGAAGAATAATTTACCATTGGCAATTGTAAACTGATCAATAGCTGAGCTGTTGCCTATCGTTAAAATAATTCCATCAGCCACCAGGTTTCTTACCATCACAGTTCCTGCATCCGTACCATCTGTCTTATATAAATCAGGATTTGCATTGTTAGTAGATGAAGCAGTAAAATAAAGAGCTCCATTAAATGCAATAAGATTATTAGGCTGAGAACTTCCGCTACCTGCAACAATATCTTTTACCCGATATGTTCCTGCATCGGTACCATCTGTTGCCCAAAGTTCAATACCATTAACACCATCAGTGGCAGCAAAATAAAGTTTGCCATTAAATGCTGCTGCTTTATGATTGGTCGCATTGGTACCATTACCACCCGGATAAATTTCTTTTACTTGAGAGGTACCGTCTGCTGTTCCATCTGTCTTGTATAGTTCTCTTCCATCAGTTGGACCTAATGCTGAAAAATAAACATCATTGCCCAGGGCTACCATGGTATAAATAGGATTGCTAAAAGGCGTAGGAGAAGATGCATTACTTCCCGTATAAATATCTTTTATCATAACCGTACCTGCAACCGTGCCATCTGATTTCCATAACTCTGACCCATTACTACCATCATCTGCACCAAAAAACAGAAAGCCGTTATGAAAAAAAAGCCGGTTAATATCAGAAGAAACGATGCCCGCCTTGATGTCTTTTAGCATGTATGTACCGGCAGTTGTTCCATCACTCCGCCATAATTCACTGCCATTTACGCCATCATTTGCAACAAAGAAAAGAAGACCGTTGCCTTCTGACATTAAGCTAAAAAGTGTATTACCTGTTCCCACTGTAATATCTTTTACCATCACTGTGCCCGCAGATGTTCCATCTGATTTCCATAACTCATTTCCGCTTATTCCATCATTTGCTACAAAATAAACCGTGGTACCAACACGCTGCATCAATGAAGAACCGAAGGAACTTGTGGTAGCAGTGGTATTAATTTCTTTTACCATGCTGAATGGCTGTGCAAAAAGATTAAAAGAAATAAAAAGGCTGGTTAGCAGCGTTAGCTTTTTCATGTTTCAATAGTTATATGTTATAGAATGGTGGCTTGTAAACAATATTATGTTTGCAGTTAAATACATCAGTGCAACTAATCAAAATTTTTGGTGGCTTTCTACAGGTATAAGACGGGAAATAAAAAGGGGAAAACACGGGTCAGACAATCACGCTGTAAATATGAAATGAAAGATTAATGAAAACAATTCCCCGTTCGGGGAATGGGTTATAGTAATTTTACTTTTTGCAATGCTTCAATCTTATTCTGCACTTTTAGTTTATTGCAAAAATTTTTTAAACGCATCAGTATTATTTTAAAACTTATTCAAACTTTAGAATGAAACTCAGTTTTTGCTTAAATGGTGCCGGGCCTTTTGTTGCCGGGTTCCATTTACCCTGTGATAATAAAATTGCATTTGTTACTGGAGTTATATATGCATTATTACCTGTTTCAATGCTTATATCTTCAATCTTTCCTTTTTCTGTAACATTGAACCTGACACTAACAGTTGCTGTTTGTGGAGTATTGTATTGCCCTAAAGGCCTTTGAGTTTTTTGTTGTAGATAATTCTCAAAACTACTGTGCAATAAGGAATCAATAAAGGTGGCATTCTTTATTTCTTTACCAGAAAACTCGGGTAACTCTAATTCAAGGTCTGGGGTAGTAGAAAAATCTGAATTATTTTTTTGTTTTACATTTTTAATTTCGAGTTTACCAACTTCAAATGTTTTCACAGGAGTGTTCTGCATTTTGCTGATTGTTCTTTGTGTTTGTTCTTCATTGTATTGATTCATGCGGGCAATGCGTTCTTGCTCCTGTTGTTGCTTCAACTGCTGTTCCATAAACTGTTGCTGTTTCAACACCTCGTTTTGCTGTTGCAATCTTACTTGTTCATCATGAAATTGTTTTTGTTGCAGTAACAGCTGCTCATTTTGCTGTATTCTTTTCCATTCTTCAGCTGTAAATTGCTGTTTAGGTGCTGTTGTAGTTGAATTGTTTGTCGTCGTACTATTCGTATTTGTGCTGCTGAATCCATTAGGATTATTCGGAATACCTGGTTGAATATTATAGGGATTTGTAATAATAGGTTTGTAACTATTTGGAGGAGGTGTGGTGCTTGCTTTGTTTCGTTCTGCATCGCATAAGGCTGTCTTACTATTATCAGTTCCAAAGCAAACTTTTGATACCTGAAGATTAATATTTTGACTTGAACCAATACCAAACCGCTGGGGAAAACCATTGCCGGCTCTAATTCCAAAATGTTTTCCAATTATATAGCTGCCATAATCATTTTGTAAACTCAAATCGAAAAAAATATTTTCAGAATACCCGTTTTTAATTTCTACATCAACATAGTACATGTTAGCATATGGCCCTACATCCATAATTTGTTTATAGCGATACTGGAGTTGGTTATAGCATTGATTGGTTTCCCAGTTTGACCATTTATTATCAGTCGCATCTTTAAACTCAATATTAAAATTATAATCTGGCTTAGGAACAGGGTAACCCTTCGTAACTAGCAAATTATAGTACTTTGATATCCGCTTGCCGGTTTCGAGTGTTTCATAAACGAATTTGATCCCAGGGCCACTGTTACACTTATCGTCAATCTTTGCGTTTTTATAATAGTTGAAGTGGTTAATACTTAGTTCTTTTGTTGTTATTTTTTTTCCACTGTTGTTTTCAAGAATAACATCAATACGATAACTGTCATAATAATTGCTTTTGCATAAATAATTATTATCAAAAGAATATGAATACGACAGGGTAACGCCATTATCATAATGCAATACAATCTTTTGAGCAACTAATAAATGCGGGGTTGAAGATAGTGCCAGTATGATTAATGTAAAAAATCTTGATTTTATCATGTAAAATATTTTATAGTAATCAAGGCTTATTGTTTAATTAATATTGGAAAAGATATACAGTTTCATTTTTAATACTAGGCCATTTGAGGTTTTAATGGTTTGACTATTAAAACCGAGTTTAGATAGCACCTGGTTAATTACATCTTTTTCAAATCATTTCGCTTATTTATTTCTCTATCGGCGTAAGGATAGACATTTTGTTGTTCACTCTGCGAACAGAATGTAAAACCCCGTTTACCATTGTAAGCCTATCACTACTATAAGAGGGGGTGGGAGTATCCTTAATATTATTATTTTCATTTGTTAAATCAGCGTTATTCAAAAATTCAAGATCGAAGAAGCCTTTAATCTTTTTATATGTATCTCCAGGCAAGTTTTTTAATTCATTGATTTTTGCTAATATTACTTCTTTGGAAAAACTGCTTAAAGGGGTGAAGTTCTTTGTTTCTATTAGTACTTCATTGTCCTTGAGTTCGTAATCCTG
>JANPEU010000175.1:0-10445 GCA_031423175.1 Bacteroidota bacterium | reverse complement strand
CTGTGCGGAGAAGTTATTCTTACACTGAAACAGAAGCATTGGAAGATTCAGCCATTGATCTAATTGCAAAAAATGAACAGGAGCTACTCAGGTTGATAGATGGAAAAACAATAGAATTAAATTCAGGAACAAAGACATTACATACCGCATCAGCCAGCATCTCAGAATATAAAATGACTGTATGGGAAAAGATGCTTGATCTTATCAGCGATCCTAATGTTACCTATATTTTATTCCTGGTGGGATTGTTTGGAATTTTATTTGAGTTATATAATCCCGGTGCTTTACTGCCCGGTATTGCGGGTGTTATAGCTTTGGTTCTTTCTTTTTATTCAATGCATACTTTGCCCATCAACTATGCAGGCCTTGCATTGATTATTTTTGCCATCATTCTTTTTTTGCTGGAAATAAAAATTGTGAGTCATGGCTTGCTTGCCATTGGCGGCATCGTTTCATTATTATTAGGCTCTATGATGTTGTTAAAATCCGGTTCCTCACTGGAGGTAGCAAGAATTTCCCGTGGTGTCATCTATGCCGCAACAGCAGTGACTGCACTATTCTTTCTATTCGTCATCGGGTTTGGTATAAAAGCACAAAGAAGAAAACCAGTGAACGGCGCTGAAGGAATGATTGGAACTACTGGTGAAGTGATAGAGATATTGTCACCATCCGGCACAGTAAAAGTGCAGGGTGAAATGTGGAATGCAGAATCTATTGCAGGAAATATCAGCTCAGGAGAAAAAGTAAAAATAACAGCTATTAAGAATATGAAACTTTTTGTAGAACCTATTTATCACAGTTAAATTAAAAATCATGGAAAATTATCCTGTAGTGCCTATTGCGATTGTCTTGTTTGTATTAATGATTCTAAGCAGTTCTATCCGCATTTTGCGTGAATATGAAAGAGGTGTCATCTTTCGTCTTGGCCGGTTAATTGGCGGCGACGGATTAAAAGGTCCTGGGCTTATATTTCTGATTCCGGTTATTGATAAAATGGTAAAAGTAAGTCTGCGCACCGTAGTGCTGGATGTACCGCCGCAGGATATCATTACATCAGACAATGTTTCCATCAAAGTAAATGCGGTGGTTTATTTTCGTGTGGTGGAACCACAGAAAGCAATTGTACAGGTAGAAAATTTTTTAGCAGCTACTTCACAGATATCACAAACCACGTTGCGCAGTGTGTTGGGACAATCAGAACTGGACGATCTTCTTTCGCAACGTGAAAAGATCAATCACAGGCTACAACAAATCATAGACGGGCAAACAGAACCATGGGGAATAAAAGTTTCTAATGTGGAAGTGAAACAAATCGATCTGCCGCAGGAAATGCAAAGGGCAATGGCCAAACAAGCCGAAGCAGAAAGAGAACGCCGCAGTAAAGTGATTGCTGCCGAAGGAGAATTCCAGGCTTCACAACGATTAGCTGATGCAGCAAAAATTCTGGCAGGTGAACCAAGTGCATTAACGCTTCGTTATCTGCAAACGCTGCGGGAGATTGCAACTGAAAATAATTCAACAACAATTTTTCCTGTTCCTATTGATTTGCTAAAACCGTTTTTGAAAATGGGTGGGAAGACTGAGTCGTAAGACGTTCTTATGCTGTAAATGAATATTTTTTTCATAAGATAAAAATTAAATGATAACAGTCATATTTAAATGAAACCGAAAAACTGAAAGTCACAATCAGCCTCCGGCTATGTACTAAATTTTCCTCCCTTATATTCGCATCTTTAGCAGGTCAATAAGTACGTAACTTTAAATATCTTACTGATTTAATAATTGAATGGCAAACATCATCGATTTAAAACTTCCACGGGCTATTGCAGATGCATTGCGTATCCCAAGAAATGATGCAAGAAGACAACAAATTCGTGTGTTAAAAAAATTACTAAAGAAGGCAAGGTTTACCGAGTTTGGTCAGCAATACCATTTTGATGACATCATGATGAGCCGGCATGCGGGCAAAAGTTTTCAGGAGCATGTGCCGATTCATGATTATAATAAAATATATGAAGCTTGGTGGAAGAAAACATTAGAGGGTGTGCCGGATGTAACCTGGCCCGGAAAAATAAAATATTATGCACTCAGCAGCGGTACTTCGGAATCGGCAAGTAAATATATTCCGATCACCAAAGAATTGCTGCGCAGCAATACAATTAATTATATCAAACAATTCATATCCCTTTTTAATTACGAACATCTGCCACGCAATGCAATGACAAAAGGATTTCTGATGCTGGGTGGGGCTACTGATTTACAAAAAGGAAAAGCCGGATGGTATGCCGGCGATCTAAGTGGCATATTGGCTAAGAAAAGACCATTTTGGTTTCAAACTTTTTATAAACCCGGCGGACGGATAGCTGATATAAAAGACTGGAATGAAAAACTGAATGAAATAGTAGAGCATGCAAAAGAATGGGATATTGGATATATCGTTGGTGTGCCGGCATGGTGCCAGATGTGTATGGAAATGGTGATTGAACATTACAAGGTTAAAGATATACATGAGATATGGCCCAACTTCTCCTTCTTTGTTCATGGTGGTGTAGCATTTGAACCGTATAAAAAAGGGTTTGAAAAATTGTTGGGCAAGCCAATTATTTACATTGAAAATTATTTAGCCAGCGAAGGCTTTTTGGGTTACAAGCATCGTGAAAATGCGAAAGGCATGCAACTGATTATTGATAATAATATCTTTTTTGAATTTGTTCCTTTTGATGATAAAAATTTTGACAGCGAAGGTACCATATACGAAAACGTCGAAGCAAAAATGATTCATGAAGTGGAAGAAGGAAAAGATTATGCAATACTTATGAGTACCAATGCCGGTGCATGGCGCTATATGATTGGCGATACCGTACGTTTTGTTGACAAAGAGAAAGCAGAGGTAGTGATAACGGGACGTACCAAACATTTTTTAAGCCTGGTAGGCGAGCACCTGAGTGTGGAGAATATGAATAAAACGATTGAGCTGGTGAGTGAAGAGTTTAATATTTCAATTCCTGAATATACAGTTGTTGGTTTTCCTTACGAAGGGTTTTTTGCACATAAATGGTATGTAGCCTGCAATGATAAAATTGACATTGATAAACTGTGCAAACGGATAGATGAAAACCTGCGGGTGTTGAATGATGATTACGCCACTGAACGGGACAGTGCATTAAAAAAAATATTTTTAGAACAACTGCCCGAAGAAAAATTTTTGAGGTTCATGGAGCTAAAAGGTAAATTGGGCAGTCAGCATAAATTTCCAAGAGTAATGAAAGGTAAGATGCTGGATCAATGGAATAAATTTTTAGAGACTGGGAGCATCTGATTTTTTCTTTTAACAATATATATTTCTGTCAGATAGTTTGCTTTTGTACTTTGAAGCATGAAACAACTGCTGTTTATCTTCTCTCTCATTATTTTCAGCACGAATTGTTATTCTCAGCCGCAGGTTCAGCTTCACTTGAAAAAGAATGGCTATGTAAAAAAAAGAATTCAGGTAGGAGATGAGATTTCAATTTTTACAAATAAGCAAGAAGTTTTTAAAGGCAATATTTTTAATTTAACCCGGGACAGTATTTATTTCAGATTTGCAACCGTGGCACTAAATACAATCACGGCTATTAAATTCCCGGGTAAAAAAAAATCAACATTTCAATTAAACGGAATTGGATTGGTAACACTGGGTGTTGCTTTAACTACTGCAGGGCTTATTGCCTCGGGGTGGAAAGAGTTTCCAGAAGCACTGGCTATAGCAGCTATTATTGGCTATACCCCTTACTTGTTTCAACTGGTAAAACTGGTTTCTTTTAAAAAGTATAAATATAAAATAGGCAAGCAATTCACCCTTCTTGTTTGGGATATAAGATAGTTTTTCAGCAATCCTTATCTTGTGCTGCATGGCCGTCAAAAAAAAATCTTCATCAAAAAAAATTTCGCTCCGCAAAATTGTAAAAGCAGTTGTTACCGTCAGCCTTTGCATACAATTAGCTTTTGTCATCTATTTCTTTTTTAAAGTAACCGAGTATATGCCGGATGGCAACACGGCAAGAATAAAATTGATAATTTCTCTTATTGTATTTGCTGCCATTCTTTTTGCCTACTTCAAGTGGCTACGAAAAAATAAAACAATAAACAAAATGGCAAACAACTGTTTTCGTTTTGTTTTATACGTGCATGCAGCTACACTCGTTTATATTATTGTTTTAAAATGGATAAATCCACCAGTAACAATTACACAACTAACCAACCTGGCAAATGGCAATGGATTGAAAAGAGATTACGTAAGCTTCAATCGTATTTCTTACAATGCAAAGCTATCGGTGATATCGAGTGAAGATCAGTTATACCCCGATCATAACGGGTTTGACTGGAATGCAATTAAAAAAAGTATAACCCCATCAAAGAAAAAAAGAAATAAAAAGAAAAAAATACCCCCGGGTGCAGGCGCAAGCACAATCAGTCAGCAAGTGGCGAAGAATGTTTTTCTGTGGCAGGGTAAATCGTATATACGCAAAGGGCTGGAAGCCTATTATACTTTTATGATTGAAAATAGTTGGGGGAAAAAAAGAATTCTTGATGTTTATCTTAATTGTATTGAAATGGGTAAAGGGATTTTTGGAATTGAAGCTGCTTCACAAGCCTATTTTAATAAACCGGCCAGTCAATTGACAAGACAAGAAGCCGCCCTGATTACAGCTTGTTTTCCCAATCCGAAAATTTATACCGTAAAACCTGTTTCAGCATTTGTTGCTTATAAAAGCGGCTGGGTAATGAACCAGATGAACAATATTGAAGATGATGAAGACATACAGGATATAATTAAGAATTAGCAAGCAGCGATTTTATTTCTGCTGAATTACTCAACTGTCAATTTTATTTTCTCACTGTTATGTGTTGCGTTATAACCCGGTACTTCTATCGAAAAAATAAAATAATAATTACCTGGCGGTAACTGCGGATTTATTGCTACAGAAAAATCATTTGAATTTATTTTTTGCAAAGTCAATGGAAGCAATATTTCTCTTGCAATTTTATTGTTTTTAAAAACAAATAATTTAATGGGGGCCTGAAACGATTTATGCCTGAAGATATACATCGAATAATTTTCCGGAATCCGGGTCCATGCCTTTAATATAAATGACTCACCCTTTTTTACCGAATACGCAAACTGAGAAGGTTCAAAAATTATTTTAGCAAAAGATATAAATGCAGAATCATATCGGAAACCAATATTTCCTATCGGAGTTTTCAGTGAATCTTTAAACCGGGTTAACCTATAGATGTCCAAAAAATATACGGGTTTGTTGAATAACGAATCTTCTACAGGCCAGTAATTATAATTATTTCGGTGTTCGCCTGCATAGTTCTGTGAGTAGGTCATCTGCCCACTGTAAAACCAATACTTCGATGCCCGTTGATGCGAATTGCTGAATACAACCGGTAATCCTTTTGTAATTTCTTTCATTTGGGGGGTCCATGTTTTCCATGCATGATATCTTGTTTTAATTTCTTTTATTGGCAATATATCTCTAATCATAATTAATCTTACAAATACAACCAGTAAAAGAGTTATTGGCAATAACCGGAACAGCCATTTTTTTAAATTTAGTTTTTCATTTAAGTATTGATGGCTTAAAACGATGAGCGGAATTAGAGCCGGGCTGGTCCAGTTGCCTTCAACCTTACCCCGAAAAGAACTTAGCAGAAAAAAAAGATAAATTCCAGCCATCATCCACTTCAATGCTTTTTCTGTATCAGTTTTTGTTTTGTATAAAAATGCGGCGGGAAGTAAAATAATTCCAGCGATTGGACCTGCTAATAAAATTTGTGATGCAAGAAAATCTGTTGTAAAGGAAAATTGATAAGCATTCACATTACTTTCAAATAAATGATATCGGAAACTGACCCAGTTATGATGATATTGCCAGTTCAAATGCGGGCTGAATAAAATCAGTGCAAAAACACCGGCAATATATATCTGGGGTTTTCTAAATAATTTTATGTTTGACGATAACACAAATACTACAATCAATAAGGCGTGGTACTTGGTATAAAAAAGCAGGGCTATCGAAATTCCAAGTAACAAAGTATTTCTCCAGCTTTTATTTTTTAAAAAATAATTAAAACATAAAAAGAATGCAGTAAAAAACAGTAAAGGAATGTCAGGTACGGCTGTAAAACCTGCTAATTGTAAAACGGCGATAGAAAGTGCAATAGCATAAAACAGAACGGCATTTTTATGAACTAATAATTTTTCAATAATTACCAATGTAAGCACATTAAGTACTAACGGAAATAAACGAACACCCAGTTCATTTGGGAAAATTGTATAACCCATTTTTATCAATACTGCAATCATGGGGGGATGGTCGAAATAACCGAAGTCAGGGTATTTGGAATAGACCCAATAATAGGCTTCATCATCCTGCAATTCAGTGAACCAGGCCTGGGTCAATGCAAGAATAATCCATACAGTGTAAAAAAGTATGTGATGATGTTTCCGGAAAAAGGAGTTCATGTATATTCACGAAAGTAATAACAAATTATTTCTTCAGCAGTTTATCCGTAGCGATAATTGCTTTTTCCAATCTTTCTTCATATCCTCCACTGATATCCACCCAGGGCGCCGATTGATTTTTCAATAAATTTTTATAAATATGATAAAGTTTTTCCCGGGTTACTAAGTCAGGATATTCACGCAACTCATCTTTTACCCAGGGCAAATCTGCATTGCACAATAGGTACAAATCATATTTTCTATTTTCGATTTGTTCAGTTATCCATTTATGACATTTACCAAAAACAAATTCGCACCATACTTTCATTACATACATATCCGTGTCTATGAAGAGTAGTGAGCCTTGCCTGCCGGCAGGCAGGTTTTGAGTGGTGAGTTTATATAACGATTCTGATTGCTGATTGCCGACTGCCAACTGTTGACTATTTTCTGCCGACTGAATACACTCCTCTTCCAAAGCAATTTGTCCTTTCGCCATTTTTAATAAGTCATTGTACGTGTAATTCATTCCGTTTTTCAATAAATATTCTCTTGCAAACTCCGGGCACCAGTTTGTATTGTATTGATGGGCTAATTGTTTGCATAATGTACTCTTGCCTGTACTCTCAGGCCCAATAATTACAATTTTTTTTATTTTGGTCTTTTTCACGGTATTCAAAAATAAACTGAACATATCATAAAAACTATTGCAAGATTTATTTCAATATGTAAGATTTGTAAATTGAATTAACCCAATCACCACTAAAGCCCGGAGGCATCAATACAAAAGATTGTTATTCCCCTTAGGGGATAGGGGTTCCTGAATTCACTATTTTTACCCGGTATTTTTATAAAACGAAAAACATGAATGTAAATACAATGCGGAAAGTGGATCAATGGGCAGGCGTTCCTCTTTGTTTTATCATCAGTCCATTTTGCTGGCTGGCAGATTTATTTCGTTCAGCAAAAACAAATAAGCCGGATGTAACCAACACATTATTTATTGAACTTTCTGAAATGGGTAGTGCATTGATAGCCGATCCTGCTATGCGAAAATTAAAACGTGAATCAAATGCAGAATTGTTTTTTGTAATTTTTAAAAAAAATTATAAAAGTCTTGAAATACTCAACACAATAAAGACTGAGAATATTTTTAAAATGAATGCGGATAATTTCTTTTCGCTGATTGCTGATGTATTCCGGTTTTTAATCTGGTGCAGAAAGAAAAAAATTTCTACTGTGATCGATCTTGAATTATTTTCCCGCTTTACGGCGCTGATAAGTTTTTTTAGTGGTGCAAGATCAAGAATTGGGTTTACCAACCTGCATGATGAAGGATTATACCGGGGAAATTTAGTTAATAAACCGGTTAGGTATAACCCGCATGTACATATCAGTGTCAATTTTATTTCTTTAATCAATAAGGCGCTGGGATTATTTGAAAATGCCTATTCAACTGTTGCAGTTCATCCAAATGAACTGCGGCTTGAAAAAGCCATTATATCCGAAAAGTCAACAACCAATATTAAAAACAAGATAAAAAATCTGTATCCTGAATGGGGCGATAAAAAAATTGTACTGTTGAATGTAAACGCATCTGATTTATTGCCGCAGCGCCGCTGGCCGCAGGAAAATTTTGCTGAAGTTGGAAAACAGTTGCTTATTAATTTTCAGAACATTATTATAATAATGACAGGAGCACCTGCCGAAAAGGAATATGTACAGTATGTAACAACGCTGATTGGAAATGAAAGATGTATTAACTCAGCGGGTTTTTTTTCTTTTGATGAACTGGTTCCCTTGTATTCAATATGTACTTTAATGCTAACCAATGATTCCGGTCCGGCTCATTTTGCTGCTGTAACGCCGTTAAAAGTTTTTGTATTATTCGGCCCCGAAACGCCGGCATTGTATTTACCATTGGGAAATGCTGAACCTTTTTATCTTGGCTTGCCGTGTTCACCTTGTGTTAGTGCATCCAACCATCGCAAAACAAGTTGTGTTACCCGTCCTTGTATAACCGGTATTGAATCATCAATTGTTGTTGAAAGGCTTGATAATTTTTTGAGAAGCTAATTATTACTACTGTAAATTTAGAAAAGCCTGAAAATATATAATGTTTCATTGGGGTTATTTTTCGGGTTTAAGCTGAACACAATTGCATCTACTGTGCCGGGCTTAATAATGGCTTCGGCTTTTATGTTAGGATATAATTCCCGCATCCGCTGTAGCCGTTTCTCAAAATTTGACTTATCCACCATAATTACATAATTCGGCACCGGAAATGAAGAAGCATCTATTTCATTTTTTAAATCAGCTGTTGATTTTTCAGGAGAAAGCATAAAATAATTTAAATGCTTTCCGAGATAATACAGTGGAAGCATGGAAGGGCTGCGGTCATATTCCAGAATTATATTTTTCACATCATTTTTTTTACGCAAATAACTCATAGCCTCTACTCTTGAGCGTTTGGAATAAGTGAATGTAACTACAAGCAACCCGGCTGTATTTAAAACTAAAAACCAAACCAGGATAAATTTTGTTGCTTTACGCAGCCAGCCCTTATCAATATTTTTCTCATAGTAATATTGAAACCCGATGACACCCAGTATTAAAAAATAAGGGATAAATGGAAAGATAAACCGCTCCTGCTTGTTACTGTAATAGGAATGAAATACAAAAAATAAAAGCGATGCTGCAAAAAACAGAGCAATCGTTTTCGACATCCGCATACTTGTGAAATAGCCCCATGCCAGCGGAAAAAAAGTAAAACCAAATACAACACCAGCCATCGTACCTATGTATTTATACCAAGGACCCTGTGGTTGGACACCAATATTGACCGGGTTTGCATTGAACTTAAAATATGCGATAGTAGATGCAAACGGATTACCGTAATGTAAAAAATCAAATAGCCCCTGTGTTAAAAAATAAGGAAGGATAAAAGCAAGACCAAACTTTATACTGTTTTTGAATTGTGTTTTTTGAAAGAGCATAAACAAACCAATACCTCCTGATATAAATACAGTTTGGATCCTGAAACAATAGGCAATTGCAAAAAAGAAACCAGCAAGAATTAATGAACGATTTTCTGATCGCGGATCCGCAATATAAAAACTGCCCATCATTAAAAAAGGAATACAGATAAACTCACGAAGGCTATGCACAGACATAAAAGGGAACAGCCATAAAGCAGCCATCAGCCATGCAATCAACAAGGCTGTATTTTTATTTGGGGATAAACGTAATGAAAGCAGGTATGCATAATAAATGGATAGCATGGATAAAATTGCATGCAGCAATCTTGTAACAAACATGATATCCTGCGGGTTTGTTATCCCCAATTTTTCACATGCCTCAAACAGTAGATAATGAATACCGGGATAGATAAGGCTTACATTATACACCGGCCCTTCCATCCAGTAAAAATTTACGCCATCCCGCCACTTCTGTGCAAGCTCTATTACATCAAAATGATCGTCATGAAATGCATAACCTTTGGAAAAAACAGCAGCGAGTAACCGCAATAAAAAACCAATAACCATAATATGATAAATGGAAAGGCTTTCAAATATTTTTTTCCATCGTGGCGGCATCATTGAATACTGTTTTTTGGCTCAACCCGGATAAGGTATAGTTTACCCAACTGGGCATCCCTTGTTTTTTTATTAATAAATTTTAATGAAAGCAAAGTAATACGAAAGATGGGAACTTCTTTTAAAACCTGCAATGAAACAGATTTGTTTTTCAGTTCGTCAAGTTCAGCAGCTGATACATACCAGATACCCGGGTAATTCATATTATCAGAATTTTTTCCGATATGTAAAATGTTTGAATGCAGGTAAAACTCAAATGCAGCATCATACGTGGTTCGGCATACTACCTTTTCACCCGGATAATTTTTATTCATATAAAAAGCGGCTTCACTGCTACCCTGGTATTTTAAAAGGTCAGG
>JANPEU010000174.1:0-17931 GCA_031423175.1 Bacteroidota bacterium | reverse complement strand
CATATGCAATGAGCAGACACATCTTTTCATTTCCTCTGCAGTTTTTTGTTTGAACGTTTCATCATCAGCAGGGCAGTCAACAGTAGGAAGAACATTAAAGCCTGCCTTCTGAAGAATGATAGCCATCTCTTCACGACTTTCTTTTAGGTCATTGGAAGTCCATGCTAAATAAATATTGGGCCGTTGTCTGTCTATTACTGCAACTTTTATAGCAGATGATATAGATGTTGATATTACATTGGGTACAATCTGGCGGGCAGTAGGATGATAAGCAGGTAATTCAACCGTGTTTCCTTTTTGATTCAATTTTATACCAGCTATAATTTCTTTTATTGCATTTGCCAGTTTATTGATCTGGTTGCGATACATCGGCCTTAATGGGTTTGCATGTTTCTCATCATCCACAGGACGTAAAGGACGGTTAACACCTTCTTCACGATAAATAAAATCGATTGATCGTAATCCTCCTGAAAGTTCTGACTCAAGCAATTTGACATCGTCGGTATCAATATCATGAATCTTAACAGGTATCACCCGTGAAGCTGTATTGCCATTATTCAATTTAATATTGCTGCCTAAGCTGTCATTTTTTATTTCAGTCTGAAATGTCCTGAATTCATTCTTCCATACCGAAGAATAGATATCGCAATATGTTTGAGAGATAACAGGAATAAATATCAACGATTTGATCTTTTGCCCTCCAGATCCTTCTTCATTTTGAAAGACTTCAGGATTGTCTTCAGGATTTTTATCAAAAAAAATCGTAAGCCTGTCCTTTAATGTAGCACTTAATTCCTGGTTGAGTTTTTCTACAAATTCCGAAACCCATCCATCATATTTGTTATCGTTATATCTGTAGCTGATATGAATATCGTAATTATAATCCGGGATAATGGATGAGTTAGTTATTTTCTGGCTCTTGGTTTCATCCGTATCTTTTCCGGCAGAAAATATTTTGTAAACCCGGATTGGGTCTTTTACATTTTTCAGATTTTCTACTCTGACAAATTCTGATCGGATATCGTTTTTATTTGAGAGATCTCTTTGAACGGATTCAGAAACAAAAATTCCTGCCGGAGGAGCTAAAACCTGGAGGCGGGAAGCAATATTTACTGCATCGCCAAAAATGTCATCATTTTCAAAAACAACTTCGCCCTGGTGTATGCCAATACGCAATTCAAATGCTTTGGAATTGTTGCATGCTTCCTGAATTTTTATTGCAGCATAAACTGCATTGCTTACAGAAGGAAAACTTGCCATAACACCATCACCAAGTTCTTTGACCCAGCGGCCACCAAATTCTTCAATGATTGGTTTCTGTATTTCCCTGTTTTTTCTTAAAAGTTCAAATGCTTTTTGTTCGTTATTTCCCATCATTGCTGTATAACCGACAATATCGGTAAACATGATGGCAGCGAGTTGGCGTGATTGGGACATGGGAGAAAATTAGGGAAAAATATTCAATTCAAAAGAAAATATTATTTACAATTTATCAAAGAAAAATGTTTATAAACAATTAGTGATAATTCCAATATTGAATATATTAAGAATTAAATGTCGAAAAGAAAATCGAATAGGAGTTATAAAAAAAATTACCCAAAAGAATAGTCAAATTTGGGTTATGAGATTGCTATCTCAAAAAAAAATATCTTCTTTATCAATTGAAATTATTTTCAGATACAGAAGATACAAGTTACTGATGTATCAACACTTTCTGAAGATTGGGAAACAAATAGCCAACATGATTGACTAAAGCAAGTGCAATTGCTGCACAAACGAAAGAAGAAAACTTATTGAGGCAGAGTATACAAGACTGCATCATAGCGTCTGCGAATTTAAGCATTACAGATTATCGTAACTGCTGGGTAACCGTATCCTATTGTAGTTTCATGTATTGGAATTCAGCTTTGTATTTTGAATTAACAACTGAAACTCCTGCTTTCCTTCCTCAGTAAAATAAAGCATCAGTAAATTCCAAACATCCTGTAAAAAATCTTCTTTATTCAAATGGTCAAGGCCACTTATTAACCGGGCATGCATCCAGTTGTCCACTGTAATCCAGAATAACCAGGCCAATTTTTTATAATGGGCCATCTTGTAAAGGTTCTTTAAATGAACCCCGGAAAGTATTAAACTCAAACATCTATTCAATTTGCTGTAGTTGCCAGGCGATATGTTGCTGGTGTTTTTCTTTAAACATCGGCACTTTTAGAACAATGTTTGGATGTAAGCCTGCCAATTCTTTTCCTTCTTTTGCCATTAAAGACGGATTAGTAGTTACCCCATCCAATATTCCCTATGCATGTGCTTCTTTGATCTGATCAAGATCTGCTGTGTCGATTAAAAATTTCATTTTAAGTTTTTATTTATTAATAATCTTCAAATGGATATTTTAATCCAATTTGATTTCTGATTTCTTTCATAGTTTCCTGAATGGCATTACTTCTGCTATGTGAAACAACCGGGCTTTCATATTCCCCAGTCATAATCATATCATTAGCATGTTGCATTTCATAAATAAATCCATGTGCCTGGCGGCCATCTTCAAATAATTCAACCAGATTGTAATCTTTGTCGTACAACTTGCAACCATAAGCCCTCCAGAAATCAGGAATTTCTATATAACCTGTTTCTCCAAAAATGCGTCCCACATTTGTCATCCTAGTAATGATTGATGAAAATAATGTTGACACTACATCGCCGTATTGAAAAGTCGCTGACAGGCTTTCATCAACACCCGTTGTTGTCATGTTTGCCTTTGCTGTTATCTTTTGAGGATCGTCGTTTGTAAAATAATAAGATAATGCAATGGGATAAATGCCGAGATCAAGTAATGATCCTCCTGCCAGCATAGGATTATACATACGTCCTTCCATTTCTTTTTTCATCGGGTATGCAAAATCTGCCTGAATGACTTTTAACTTTCCTATCCGCCCTTCATCAACCCATTGTTTTGCTTTATGAATGGCAGGCAAAAAGTAAGTCCACATGGCTTCCATCAAAAAAAGTTTTTTACTTTTTGATACATGCATCAGGTCCTTAAACTCTTTATCATTTACAGTGACAGGTTTTTCACACAAAACAGCTTTGCCATTTTGTAAACACTTCATGGTTTGTTCATAATGAAAATTATGCGTAGTGGCAATGTACACAGCATCAATTTCATTACTGCGGTACAATTCGTCATAACTTATTGCCTGTGGAATTTTATAATCAGATGCAAATATTTTCGCCTTCTCACAATCTCTGGCAGCCACCGCTACCAGTTCGGCATGTTGCATATATTTAAAATCTTTCGCAAAGGCATGAGAGATGACACCGGCTCCTAATATGCCCCATTTTATTTTTTCTTTCTTCATTGATTATCCCCGGGTTTCAACTATTTCGCTGGTAGAAAATTTATAACGCATATTGCGATACACACATATATCGGTAATATCTTCGGGAACACCTAGCGGCACCGCTCTGAAATTTGTGGATATTCGGTATACACTTTTAACTGGCTTTACCCTGTGCCAGCAATGGCCATGTAAAAAAATCATAGTGCCCTTCTTTGGCGCATACACCATTTGTCCATCTATATCAGCATCGGGTACTCCTGCAGGTAACTCTCCGGCTTTATGTGTCTCAGGATAAATTATTATTTCTCCACCCGTTTCAGCCGTAATATCATGTGTATAAACTAACCGGTTTAAATTATATTTCAATTTATTTTCAGGGGGACAATCCTGGTGCCATGCCTGACCTTTACTTCCCTGCTTGGAGAACATTGCCATACAATACAGGTTTTCCCAGCCGTCTTTTAAAATGGCGCTGGTAATGGCATTCATCTTTTCATCCTTGTCAATTGTATCGAGTTTTGTATTTCCTTCACGATAAGGAAACCAGGGAACTACTTCCACCGCTGATTTGGTAATGAATTCATCGGTGTGTTCCCATTTAGGATCAAGCCCATAATGCTGTAATATCATTTCATTGGCTTCATCCATTATTTCATTCGAAAAAAAGTTTTCGAAGATCAGGTAACCATCTTTCCAGAATTGTTTTGCCGACTGCTGATAATTTTCCATAACAATTATTTTTTATGCCATAGATGCGAAAACAATGTATCTGATGCTTTCAAATACATATTTTCAGAAGTTTCTTTCATCCACCATGATTTTAATGAATCGTTCTTGGTAATTCTTGAATCTATATTTTTAAAATAAGGATTCTCTTTCCACATCAACCTGGTTTTCCAGGGTGAATTGATGTAGTGAATAGATTTTACCACATCAAGATTTCTTTTTACGGAACGGAAATAAGGTATAAACCAATCTCTCCAAGCCCATTCTGCATCTGCCTGCTTGGTAAGATCAAGTGGTTTGCAAACATTATTTGAATCTAAAAAAACTGTACTCGATTCTGCGATCATTAATGGTTTTTTATGATCTCTTGCAAACTGCATCATCGGGTGGCTGGAATCTGCCGGAATAAAATATGAGTAGGCCACCCAGTCCACATATTCATCTCCTGGATAAAATGCATCCATAATTTCCCTGGTTGCTCCTGCACCTTTCGATTGCCATATATAGGCAACATTATTTACTCCCATCGAATCAAGTTTTGTTTTGATTCTTTTCCATGCAGGGATGTAAAACTCTTTTTTATAGTGGTTCCAGTCAAACCCGTCAAACTCATAGCCTATACGGAGAAACACCGGTCGGTTTCCCAACCCTTTTAACCAGTTTCCTAATCTGAAAATCAAATCATCGTGACCGCCAGATGCAGTAATGCTGTCATTCCCCTGGCTAATATCAAGGCCAATAGCCAGACAAGAATTTTTGAAAGTTGAATCTGAAACGGTGATTGACATATTTTCTGGCCCATCTCCCCAATCATCAAATTCCGTTAACCCACTTAAACCTTCATAAATAAAATTAAAGCCCTTGTGTCCCGTTAAAAAATCTGTGTATTGCGTAAAGCCGCCTGCAGCCGGGTAGTGATCAAAATATCCATCCGTATATAAATCTGTTCCACCAATTGATTCAGGTTCCTGGCCGGCAAATAAAATCACTTCGCCATCAGCCGGTTCAAACTTTGCCAGTTTATGTTCACCAACCGTTTTTACACTTGAACTTTTACATGAAAAAAGTATCAGTGAAACGATTAGAATCAGATATTGGTTGAAATACTTTTTTCGCATACTATTTCTTTTTTTATTCCAGAGTCAATTTCATACTCTTGATTTTGATAACTAAACCAGTCGAAATAAGCTGGCAATTTATTTCCTGTGAGATCCTGACAACAGAACCCAACAAATGCTCCTGTAAACGCCGGCCTGTACCTGGTTCCTCCTTCCCTTACATAATCATCAGATAAAATTCCTGCATTTAAAATTGAGCCGGCTCTAATCCATTCATTTTCTTTAATGGCATAATAAAACTGAAGATCGACACCATTAAGTGTTGCTTTCAAAAAAACCAAACCGCTTTCCGGCAATTTCACTGGTTCTTCAAAAGCCTCAACATGTTCAAAATGATCATGAGATATAATTTGTAGACAACGTTTGCCTTCATCATTTGCACTAATGTGCAGGTAATGAAAATGAGCGGTATTATAATAACAAACCAATCCGGCCAGTTGTTGAAATGATTCCGGATAAAATTCAATAGCTGTTGATGCTTCCATTTTTAAGCTTTCAATTCTTCGGGCCAGTAAACTCTGTTCATGTGTTGAACTGAGTGACTCCCTACCATATAAAGTAAGAAAACCTGGCCGGGCTTTTAAAGAAGCCCAATCTTCTGTTATTGGAATTCTTAAGGATTGAAAATTTATATCCAATTCTAATTTTGTAAAATCATCCCTACTTTCTGTTTTATAAATTCCATTAACAAACAATTCATTCATTGGCACTTCTACCCGTGGCAGGTTGGTTCCGCTGCCTAAAATCGGCCATTCGTTTTTGGGCCAATCAACAGTTTCTATTGACGTTTCCCTGCCAAGTATGCATAATCCCTGAGGTGTAACCGGGCGGGCAGTTAAGAATACGGTAACCCAATTTCCGTTTTTCGTTTGTACCAAATCTCCGTGTCCACTTTTTTGTAAATAATAATCCTTCTGTTCCCTGCAACTTATAAAGGGATGATTTGGGCTTAATTCGTAAGTACCTTCAATATTTCTTGAACGGGCCATCGTCATTACATGGCCATATTCGGTACCGCCTTCTGCTGTTACTAAATAATAATACCCGTCTTTTTTATACAAATGTGGTCCTTCAGTTAATCCTAAACTTGAACCCTCAAATATGTGCCTGACAGGTCCTGTTAGTTTGTTAGTATTAACATCAAACTCCTGCAAAATAACACCACCAAACATTTTTCCCTTACGATGATCGATTCGCATACTCAGGTACCATTTTCTTCCATCATCATGAAACAGGCTCCCATCAAAACCACTTGAATTTAAAAATATGGGATCTGACCAATCGCCATTTATATCATTTGTAGTAATCAGATAATTTGGCGTGTCTTTCCATACACCTGCAAATGATTTTACGTTGGAAAAAACCAAATAAAAAGTACCGTTATCATAACTTAGGCAAGGCGCCCATACACCGCAAGAATCGGGAACACCTTTCATATCAAGCTGGGATAACCTGTTAAGTGGCCTCCCAATTAATTTCCAATTTTTCAAATCTGTTGAGTGGTGTATTTGTACACCTGGAAACCATTCAAAAGTTGAGGTGGCTATATAGTAGTTATCTCTCACCCTGATGATGGATGGATCGGGATTGAAGCCTTTTAATATCGGGTTAGCAATTACATTCATCATTTAATTAATTCTTTTTCTAGTTGTTCCAATGATTTACCTTTTGTTTCCACAACATATTTCCATACGAACCACAAACAGAAGAACATGAAACCTGCATAAATAAAATAAGTGCCGCTGCTACCGAATTTTGCTAATTGAATGGGGAAAAAAGTGGCTACTAAAAAACTGGCTAAAGCATTTGCTGCACCAACAATAGAAATAGCCAGGCCACGTAACCGATTGGGAAATATCTCGGAAAACATCGCCCACATTACTGGCCCAAGGGAAATAGAGAACCCTGCAATAAACCCCAAAATACTTATCAGTACAAAAAAGGAGTTTATTTTAATGGCATCTTTTAACAATAATGGCTTATATGAATCAATGTTAGTGGATGTACCATTAGAGGTTGATTTTAAAGCATCGTAAAAATCAAGTTCACTTGTAAATACCTTGTCTTCCAAAACACCGGCATTTTCAATAAAAGCATCTTTACGTATAGCAATTTCATGTACCTCTTTATCAGAAAGGTTTAATGAACTGATAACGATATTTTTCTTTTTAAATTCTGCCTTATTATTTGCGATGAAAAAATCATCATACCCAACTAATGTTGAATTTTGTTTTTTTGCTTCTCCCCATAATTCATCTTTAAAAACAGATTCAGCAGCAGCCGTAATTTGATTTTGATTAACATGGTAGGTTGCATTTTTAAATAAAAAACCCGTAACAGTCAATGACAAAGCCATCAGGCCAACTCCGATATATAATAATGGTTTACGACCTAACCTGTCAATCAAAAACATTGACACAATAGTCATAATAACAAATACAACACCCAATACAATGGCTTGCATGAATGCAGCATCCCTGCCACCTCCGGCTGATTCAAAAACCATTGGCGCATAATAAAGTATTGCATTAATTCCGGAAAACTGCTGTAATATGCCCAGGCCAAATCCGATTATAAGAATCAGCTTCATTCTTTTTGTAAATAAGTCTTTTACCTTTGCGGCTATGCTCACTTTTTTCTCGGCGAGCACCGTATTTTTTATTTCATTGTACTCTTTCCTGGCATGTTCTTCTCCATCAACCCTGGTTAATATTTTAATTGCCTCTTCATCTTTGCCACGCATAATCAACCAACGAGGGCTTTCAGGTATGAACAAAACAGAAATAAAGTATAGAACTGCAGGTACCGTTTCAACTCCCAGCATCCAACGCCAGTTGATTAATGGATCCTCTACAGCCTTTAAAATAAAATAGTTTGAAAAGTATGCTGCTGATAAGCCAATCACTATTAAGAGCTGATTGAAAGAAACCAACCAACCTCTCTTTTTTGCTGGAGCAATTTCTGCAATATATACCGGCGCTACCAGTATGGCAATACCAACACCTACTCCACCGATAAGCCTTCCAAATATGAAAAGTTCAATAGAATTTGCAAATGCACATATTAATCCCGTTGCAGTAAAAAGTAGAGCGGCAATTAATAAAGATGGCTTACGTCCTAACTTATCACTTATAGGACCGGCAATCAGATTCCCTAAAATAGCCCCCCATATAATACATGAAACTGAAAACCCAATCATGAACGAGCCATCCTGTAAACCAAATACTGATTTATAGAAAGGTACAGCTCCGGAAATTACCGAACCATCAAAGCCAAGCAGGAAGCCGCCAATAGCAGCGGTAAATGCTACCCAAACTATATACAAACTGTTTTTTTTCATTTTAAATTTTATATATGCCTGTTGATAATATTTTCCAGCCATTCCTGCTTTCCACTTTTTGTAGCGGGCTCTCCATTTTTAATTGCGTAATCTCTTAGGTCTTCCAATGATAATTTTCCTTCTGCAAAAGACTTCCCTTCTGCAGTATCAAATGAAGCATATCTCTCTTTTCTGAATTTTTTATATCCAGATTTATTTAAAATTTCATCTGCAGTAATCAGAGCTCTTGCAAAAATGTCCATACCGCCAATATGTGCATGAAACAAGTCTTCTGCATCTGTTGAGTTACGACGGATTTTTGCATCAAAATTTATTCCGCCATCAATAATACCTCCGGCTTCTAAAATAATAAGCATAGCTTCCGTCAGCTCATTAATGTCATTAGGGAACTGGTCGGTATCCCATCCATTTTGATAATCGCCCCTATTGGCATCTATACTGCCCAGCATATTTGCATCGGCTGCTACTTGTAACTCATGTGCAAAAGTGTGACCGGCCATTGTTGCATGGTTAACTTCAATATTTAATTTAAAATCGTTTAGCAAATCATACTGTCGTAAAAATCCTATCACTGTTTCACTATCATAATCATACTGATGTTTACTTGGCTCACATGGTTTTGGTTCGATAAAGAAAGTTCCTTTAAACCCATTTCTCCTGGCATAGTCTTTAGCGGTATGTAAAAAACTGGCAAAGTGTTCCTTCTCTTTTTTCATATTGGTGTTTAGCAGGCTCATATAACCTTCGCGGCCACCCCAAAAAACATAATTTTCGCCACCTAGTTCAATAGTAGCATCAAGTGCTGCTTTAACCTGTGCAGCACCATGTGTAAGCACATGAAAATCGGGATTGGTTGCAGCACCATTCATATATCTTCTATGAGAAAATAAATTGGCAGTCCCCCATAATAATTTTACGCCACTTTCTTTTTGTTTCTCCTTAGCATAAGCAGTTAACGTCTGTAAACGCTTGTCGTTTTCGGTAATGTCATTTGTATAAGAAACTACATCCACATCGTGAAAACAGTAATAATGTATATTCATTTTAGTGATGAACTCAAATGCTGCATCCATTTTATCTTTTGCCCGCTGAACAGGATCGGTTGCTGTATCCCATGGAAAAAGATGTGTAGCTTCTCCAAAAGGATCGGCACCACTTCCGATAAAAGAATGCCAGTATGCACATGCAAAACGCAAGTGTTCTTTCATTGATTTATTGTCAACTATCCTGTTCTCATCGTACCAACGAAATGCCATCGGATTATCTGAACTTTTTCCTTCAAACTTGACCTGTTCTATACCCTTAAAAAATTCCTTATTGCCTTTAACTATTTGCATTATTTTCTTTTTTTTAGTTAATCCTTTTTTCTAATTCTTTTTTCCATTCCGCATATAGTGTTTCATATAGCGTTGTTTTTGATGGATATATAATCTGCAATGGTTTCAAATTTACAAATGCATCTTTCGCACATTAAATATACCGGCACCAATAGTGCTCCGGTGCTGCCATCGGTAATGATTGCAGCTTCCTTTTCCGGATATTTTGCCGAAGTGATCACCTGGCACGTACCTGCATCAAGCACGGAGGTTTTTATAAATGAAGTTCCAATATCTATTCCATGTAATACCATATTACGCTTGAACTATTTACTAATTTATTTTTTTAAGGTAAAAAAACCCCGGCTAGAAAACCAGGGTGTGTTTCTTAATAAACTGCTTATGCTTATGAAACAAAAAAAATTGTTTATTTTCAATATCCCTGGTTTTGCGAAAGCCCCGCCAGATCTATTTCAGATTGCGGAATAGGTAACAATTCGTCTCTTCCCACAGTAAAATGTTTAAAAGCTAATGTTGATGCTGCATCACCCCATCTTACCAAATCAGTAAATCTGTCCCATCCTTCTGTTGCAAGTTCAAGCCTTCTTTGCAATTTGACATCAGCCAAAGTGTAGCTTGCAAGATTATGTGAAGTATTTCCGTAGGCTCTTTGTATCACCTGGTTCAAAGATCCCAAGCCATTTCCGCCTGCTCCCATGACAGACGCTTCAGCATGCATCAACAGGACATCTGAATAACGAAAAACTTTTTCATTTAAACCATCACTTCCCCTGTTGGGTAAAGCTGCAGCTACTGCTGCCGGAATCAAATATTTCCTGGCACTTGCCAATGATTGCAGTGCTTCAGGTACGGTCCAGAAATATTGATAATACTGTATACCCAAGTCCCAGCCAGTTTGATTATTTAGATCAGGAAAAACAGTTGCTGAATCAATAATTGTTGCATTTTTCCTCGTGTCACCGGTTTGATAAAGATTAATCAGGCTCTTTCTTGGCACACAATTGCCGTATCCCCCGGCAACGCCATTGAAAATAAATCCAAACATTTGATAGGAAGCAGACCCCTGATTTTGATATGCATTTGAGGATTCAAACGCATTACTATAAAAACCAGATTGGTAACCAATTTCAAAAATGGATTCTTTTCCGTATTCATTGTTCTGGTCCCAATTAGCAGCATAATTTGTTTCTAAACTATATCCCAAACCCATTACCAATTCCGTATGAGTCCGTACCATAGCCCATTTTTGCTGGTATAATTCTGCTTTTGCCAAAAGAGTTAATGCAACTCCTTTAGTAGCCCTGCCCTTATCTGCCGAATTAGAATAATTTGCTGGCAAAACAGGATATGCTTCACCTAAATCTTTTTCAATCTGTGCATAGACCTGAGCTTTAGGTGAACGGGGAATTTTTAAATTATCGCTTGTGCTTCCGATATAATTTAAAATTAATGGAACATCACCAAACATTTTTACCAATTCAAAATAGGAAAAAGCCCTTACAAATTTTGCTTCAGCAAGCAATCTGTCTTTTAACCCGGTAGTAGTAAATCCATTAAATTCAGTGATAAATTTAATAGCGGTGTTAGCCCGTGCTACAGCTGTAAACCATTTTTGCCACATTGCTGTAATATTGGTATTATTGGGCTTGATGTTTCTCAAATCATCCAATACTGCGCCAAAGGTCCAGTAAGCCGCCCATTGTGATAAGCAGTTATCAGCCCTGATATCCTGCCACATTACTGGTAACATGTGTGTTTGGGCCCCATTATAAACCTGCCATTGGATGGGATCATACGCTGAGTTTAGCAAAGCCGTAAAATCTGATTCTGTTTTTATAACATCACCACTGAGCTCCGTAATAGGAGACTTTTCCAGCAAACTTTTTTTACAAGAGCTAAATACACCAAGCAACAATAATGTTGCCAGCGTATACAAACTATGTTTAATTATTTTATTTTTCATTGTTGATAATTTTTAAAAGTTGATATTAAAATCTTGCCTGCAAACCGAATAATATTGTTCTTGGCTGCGGATAAAAGCCCCGGTCAATTCCAATATCCAAAACTGAATTGCCGAAAGCCTGCCCGATTTCAGGATCGATGCCTTTATATTTAGTAATTACAAAAAGGTTTTGTGCCGTGACGTAAAACCTGAGTTTTGTTATACCGATTTTATTAAAAGTATTTTCCGGAATTGAATATCCAAGTGATAAAGTTTTAAGTTTTGCAAACGACCCGTCTTTTACATAAAAATCAGATACTTCTGTCTGGTTACTTCCTGTACCCCCTGTACCCAGAACGTTTCTTGGGGACCCTGCTTCTCCATACCAAACTGGCCTGTTGGAAAACGTAGCATCCAATCTGACTGTAGCATCATAAATTTTATTGCCCTGGGAACCGTAGAGGAAGGTGCTTATATCAAAATCTTTATACTCGGCGCCTAACGTAAATCCATAAGTAAAATCAGGTAAGGGATTTCCAATATAAGTCTTATCAGCTTCTGTAATACCACTTTTCCCATCCAGGTCCTGGAAAACGAAATCACCATTAGCATCTAAATTTTTAATTTTATATCCGTAGAAACTGGCAATTGAGTGGCCAACAGCAGTTCTTGAAATTGGAGAAGGAAAGATAAAACCAATCTGACCACCATTCAGGGGCTGACCATTGTCACCCAGGGAAGTCACCTCGTTTTTATTGTATGAAAGATTAAACGCGGCATTCCAGGATAGCCCTCTTACTTTCACTTTTTTATAGCTCAATAAAACTTCCACCCCTTTATTGTCAACATCAGCAACATTTGCCGCAGCAGAACCTAAACCCGTGTAAAGTGGAGTTCCGATGGGAACAAGCATATCGGAAGTTTTTTTGTCGTAATAATCAAAGCTGAAACCAAATGCATTTTTAAAAGCATTTATATCCAGGCCAATATTAGTTTGGGCTACCTGTTCCCACTTAACTTTTGTGTTGGCAAGAAATGGAACACTGATACCGGGAGTATTCAGCCCACCAAAGGATGGACCGGAAGCCGGATTAAACACAGTACTATACTGATAATTAGCAATGTTATCATTACCGTTTATTCCCCAGCTTGCTCTTAGCTTAAATAGGTTAATATTTTTTGAACTCTTAAGAAAATTTTCTTCTGAAAGTATCCATCCTGCGGACACGGCAGGGAAAATACCTGTTCTGTTGTCAGGGCCGAATTTAGAAGATGCATCACTACGTACTGATGCCGACAAAAGATATTTTTGTTTGTATTCATAAGTAGCTCTTCCGAAAAAGGATAACAAACCTGTTTCAAAGGAGGGATAAAGAATACTTGTATGAATACTGTTCGGGTCCCTTATCAGGGCAAAATCCATATCATCAAAATTATTTACCAGAAAATCTGAACCCTGCCGTTGTTCAGCCGATCCCTTAGAAGTAAGTATTGAAGAACCTGCAAGTATCTCTAACGATTGATTGCTTAGATTTGAAAACTTATACTTGGCATTACCTTCCCACTGATTGTAGTTGGTTTGGTATTTTTGTTCTGAATAAGAAGCCTGGGGATTGGAAAAATTTTGCTTTGGATTGAAATCAAACTTTGGAAAAAATCCCCTGATTAATGTATTGCCATCATAATTCATAAATGAAGAATTAATTTCCAGGTTGCGGGCAGGTTTCCATGTGCCGGAAACATTATAGGTATTAATGCTGGAATTATCCCGGTTATTACTTATGTACAAGGAAAGAAAAGGATTCGTTATAGCTCCAACTGCGGGCACCGTAACTCCATTTACAACAAGTGGCCTGGTAAGATCGCCCATGTTAAAAGGGATAGTATTATCAGTAGGATCGAAGGCCGGGTAAATTGAAGGTAACCCAGTCACGTAGTTCATCAACGCCACACCGGTCCCAGCCTGATTTTCATTTATGAAATCTCTTCTGGACCTTACTACATCCACACCCACTTTAAAACTAAGATTTCTTGATATATCAGCATTAAACTTGAATTTTGCATTTTGGCGATTATAATCAGATTTTTCGGATTTGCCGCCTACCAACCCGTTCTGATCAAACAAACCCCCGGAGATATAATATGAATATTTGTCACCGCCATCACTCAATGAAAAGCTTAAGTTATTCATTGGCCTATTTTTCTCAAATACGGTTTTATACCAGTTAGTATTAGGCAGCTTATCTCTGTTAGCATCGGATATTTTATTTGCAGGGGTACCATTAATATCCTGGAATTTATTAAAATATGCTACATACTGATCCCTGTCCATTAAATCAGGCGTTTTGTCCAGATTTTGAATAGCTGTATATCCGTCTAAAGAAATAACGGGCTTTTTACTGTTTTTACGTCCTGATTTGGTAGTTACAAGCACTACCCCATTAGCTCCCCTTGCACCGTAAATGCCAGCTGATGCAGCATCCTTAAGGATACTAATATTATCAATATCAGAAGCATTTAAATAATTTAAGTCAGGTACCTGCATACCATCAACCATAAACAAAGGTTGGGAAGAACCGGCAGTACTGGTACCCCTTAATCGTATCGTAAGTGGAGAACCGGGTGAGCCGGAGTTCTGAGTGACTGTTATACCAGGTACAGTTCCCTGCAAAATTTGCTCAACCCGATACACTGGTAATGACTCAATTGTTTTCGTAGATACCGTCGACACAGCAGTAGATATCTGGCGTTTGCTTTGTTGGCCATAACCTACAACAACGACTTCTCCTAAATCTCCCAAAGATGGAACCAATTTAAAATCTAATGTACCAGCTCCCTGAATTAAAAGTTCCTGAGAAATCATACCAATAAATGAAACTACAAGAGTAGAACCTGCTGATGAAACATTAACGGCGTAGTTGCCACCGACATCTGTAGTTGTAGATGTGTTAGTGTTTTTAACCGAAACCGTCGCACCTTGCAAAGGTTCGCCTGTATTACTGTTTGTCACTTTTCCTGTGGCTTGAAAGCCCTGGGCAGCCACCTGAACTAATATACATGTGGAAAAAACCAGGAATAGTAGCCGTTTAAATTTTTTCATATAGCATTTAATTTTTAGAAATAATATTTAAATAAAAAAAAGTAGTAGTTTAAATGACTATAAACTTATAGTTTATTTGACTACAAGATAAAATAAAATATTTCGTTCTGCCAAATATTTTTTTGATTGGTGCTTTTAGTCCTTTGATTTCTGATGCCAACTTATAAATAAATGCCATTGAGAATTGACAAATAAATAGTTTCTTTGATCATAAAAAATTAAGACTTTGGACGAAAACCAAGTTTCGCAAATAAGGACATGCACATGAATTTTTCTGATGAAATTATCGATGCGTTATCTATTGATTGTGTCATATTTGGCTTTAGTCATGGTGAACTATCTATATTATTAGTAAAACATGGTCAGGGTATTACAAAAGGTCAATGGGCTTTACCTGGAGGTTGGATAAAGTATAATGAAAGCTTAGATAATGCCGCATATAGACTGTTAACTGCTCAGACATCAGTAACAAAGATCTATCTTGAACAATTCAAAGCATTTGGTGAAGTCGAACGTTTTCCGGAGAAGAGAGTTATAACTGTTACCTATTATGCTCTTGTAAACAAGGAAAACTTTGAATTGCACGCTGGAAATACTGTTTCAGATGTACAATGGTTTGAGATAAACAAAATTCCAACAATGGCCTTTGATCATAATGCAATTGTTAAGAATTGTTTTGGATTTTTACAACATAAAGTACAGCATGAGCCAATCGGATTTAATCTTCTTCCACAAAAGTTTACATTGCTTCAGTTGCAGCAACTTTATGAAGCCATTCTTGGTAAAAAACTTGACAAACCTAATTTTAGAAGAAAATTAATGAAAATGAATCTCCTCGTCTCCTGTAAAGAAAAACAAAAGGATGTTTCACACAGAGCCGCCCAGCTTTACAAGTTTGATAAAAAAGTTTATGTCAGGCTTGTTAAGGATGAATTTGCTTTTGAAATTTAAGTAATAATACAATTTGAAATGATTTGTTTTTTTCAGATTTTGGCCTATCTCCTAAAAGCATTCATTCAAAACGAGTGTATCATACTCATAAATTATCACTCTCCTATTTCCCGATACAAAACTTACTGAAGATATAGTCTAACTGATCGTCGTTTGTTATCTCCCCGGTTATTTCTCCTAAATAATAAAGGCTTCTGCGAATATCTAACGACAATAAATCACCCGGCAATTTATTATCCAACCCGGTTTTAATATCATTTAGTGATTTACTTACTTCTTTAAGTGCATGATAGTGCCTTGCATTGGTAACAATTGTATTTTCGGTACTCAGGTGGCCTGCCAAAACTATGTCTGTCATTTTTTCTTTTAAAACTTCTGTATGTTGGTTCTTTTTTGCAGAAATAAAAACAATATTATTTACGGAAGCATATTTTTCTCTTGCAACATCTTCAGATGCTAAATCTGTTTTATTTGCAACGAGCAAAAAATTAATTCCTGCTTTCTGAAATTCTGTAACCTGTTTTTTTAAATCTTCAACAGAATCTGAAGTAGAATCAAAAATGTATAGTACAATATCAGCCGACTTGATTTTTTCTAAACTTCTCTCTACTCCTATTTTTTCTATACTATCAGTAGTATGATGCCTGATGCCTGCGGTATCAATCAAGCGGAAAAGGATACCATCGATATTTAATATTTCTTCTATTGTATCTCTCGTAGTTCCTGCTATTTCGCTTACGATAGCACGGTTCTCATTCAGTAATGTGTTTAGTAAAGTTGATTTACCTGCATTGGGTTTACCTACTATTGCGACCGATACACCATTCTTAATTACATTACCCAATTTAAAAGAGTTGACTAGCTGATTTGTTAATTCGGTTAGTTGGTTGATTAATTCATAAAATTTAGTACGGTCGGCAAACTCTACATCTTCCTGGCTAAAATCCAATTCCAGTTCTATCAATGCTGAAAATGTTATTAACTGATCTCTCAATATTTTTAATTCATCAGAAAATCCTCCACGAATATTATTCAGCGCCGTTCGATGAGATGCTGACGTGTTAGAGGCAATCAGATCGGCCACTGCTTCTGCCTGTGTAAGATCCATTTTACCTTTTAGAAATGCTCTTTGAGTAAACTCACCAGGTTTTGCAAGCCTTGCCCCATATTTAATACATGCCTCAATAATTTGCTGTTGTATAAATGGAGAACCATGTGCACTTATTTCCACCACATCTTCGCCGGTATAGGATTTGGGGCCTTTGAATAAAGAAACCACTACCTCATCCAATATTATATTCTCAACTTTTAAAAAACCAACATGTAAAGTATGTGAGCGTTGATTCAACAAATCTTTAGAAGAAAAAAGTTGATTGATTATTGTAAAAGATTTCGTTCCACTTAATCTGATCACACCAATGGCTCCCACACCTGGCGGTGTGGCCAGTGCAACAATTGTATCATCCCATCCAGTGAGTTTGTTCATTTAGTCAAAGTTAAAAGGATTAAAGAGGCCATGAAATAAAAAATCCTTTTAGTAATTACTAAAAGGATTTAATTATTTATAAATTTTATAAATTACTCGTCTGCAACAATGAAAGTAATGGGTTGCGTATGATAAGAATTCACAGGTCTGCCATTCTGATTACCGGGTTTCCATGCCGGTCCGCTTTTAATAGCTTTGATTGCTTCTTCTTCTATACCATAACCATGCTTTGACAAGGCAGTTACATTACTGATATTTCCCTGTCTGTCAACAATAAATTTTACCTGAACTGTATAGGTACCAACCGGGGCTCCATTATCCGATGCAACGGCTGCATTTAATTTCTTTTCCAGATATTTTTTCCATGCAGGAAAACCACCAGGAAATGAGGCTTCAATTTCCACTTTTTCAAAAATATGCGAATCGTCTTCCTCTTTCTTTTCTTCCACGACCTGTTTGCCTTCATCAATATTAACTACAGAAGGTGCTTCATCTTTAACCCCCTCTTGATTTTGTACATCAATTTTTACATCTTTTAATTCCTCCTGCTCTGGTGGTTTTTCCTCTTCTTTTACTTCCTCATCTTTTTT
>JANPEU010000173.1:0-9983 GCA_031423175.1 Bacteroidota bacterium | reverse complement strand
GATTATGCTGTTTTTCAAAACCACGGTTACATGGGTTTATACGGCGGGTTTGATGCCAAAGGGATTCACAAAAGAAAAAGATTAAAGAAGAATGAAAATATTTTGGATCATATGGGCAGCACTGAATTAGCTGCAAATCTTTTTCGTGCCACACAAACGGAGGAAAAACTGAAAAGAGAAAGCATTAAAGGAAAACAAAAAGCCAATCAGGTACATTTTGAAGTAGGAAAGAAAGTTCGAAAAACAATCCAGGAAATTGGCGGCACTATGCCTGAGAATTTGCCGGTTGCAGGAAGCATTAAAAAGTTGGGTAAGAAAGATGAACCCAAAAAATTAAAAAAGAAAAAATTATAATTCAGTTCCATCCGGGTGTTCCATATAACTTTCTGTTCATTCCGGTTTTTCAAATTAAATTTTAAATATAAAGAATCGGTCTCAACTGGTTGTGGCAAAGCCGACCCTACTTTTTAATTATTTACTGTATCATTAAATAATTAACCAATTCAATCAACTCATTTCCCCCCTTGCCATCACCCCCTCTTCCCCTATCTTTGCCGCCCCTTACTTTGAAAGATTTTATAGAAGGGACAAAAAAACAAAAACATGGCAACAACATCAGACATAAGCCGCGGATTGATTGTAAAACTTGATGGCAGTCTTTACACTGTGGTAGAATTTGGCGAAAACAAAACAGCCCGTTCTGCTGCTAAAGTGTGGGCAAAGCTAAAAGGCGTGGATAATAACCGCAGTATTGAAAAAACATGGAACAGTGGCGAAAATATTTTCCCGGTTCGGGTTGAAAGAAAAGATTATCAATATTTATATAAAGATGATACGGGCTACAATTTTATGGACACTGAAAACTTTGAGCAGGTAGCTGTCCAGGAAAGTATGGTGGATGCCCCACAGTTTTTAAAAGATGGCCAGGAAGTAACAATGCTAATCAATACAGAGACAGAATTGCCCCTGAGTGTAGAGTTGCCAGATAAAATAGTAATGAAAGTAACTTATACAGAACCTGGAATGAGAGGCGATACAGCAACCCGCACTTTAAAACAGGCAACTGTGGAAACGGGTGCTACTGTAAATGTGCCCTTGTTTGTAAATGAAGGCGAGTTAATTCGAGTGAATACAAAGACTGGCGATTACCTTGAAAGAGTGAAAGCATAAAATTTTAGATTTTATAAAATTTGACCTGAAATCACCTGATTTTGGGTCATTTTCATTTAATATTGCCCTGATTTGGGCTAAAATCCATTAAAATTGATTGATGCATTGATTTTGATTTACCTATCTTAGCCCCGCTATCCGATACTCAATATTGTTTTTATACCAAACCACTTTCAAAAATTGAAAAACATGGACTTCAAACAAATTCAGGAACTGATCAAAATGGTCAGCAAGTCAAACATTGGCGAGGTAACTATTGAACAGAAAGATTTCCGGGTTACGGTCAAACAAAAAGAAGAACATATTACTCAGATTCTTTCTTCTACTCCGTCCTATAATTCACCAGTTGCTTCAATAGCACCGGCACCAGCAACGCAAGCTTTATTAGCGCCACCTGTAGTCGAAACTATAAAAGCCGAAGCACCTTCAAATACGATAACAATTAAAAGCCCGATGATAGGAACATTCTATCGCAGTTCAACACCCGACAAACCCAATTTTGTAGAAGTAGGAACTGAAATAACATCTGGCAAAGTGGTTTGTATTATTGAAGCAATGAAACTCTTTAACGAAATAGAAGCTGAAGTAAAAGGAAAGATTGTAAAAATTTTGGTTGAAAATGCTTCTCCTGTTGAATATGATCAACCGCTTTTTTTAGTGGAGCCGAGTTAATTAAAAATTTGCAAACGTGCCAATTTGCAAATGTGCAAAATCTAAACAATCCTTCTTTTCAAATTAAAACTCATGAGAAAAGAGTTAATTGATAATAACCCATTAATAAAAAAATCAATTGAGTTTTCATTATCTGTTATTAATTATTGCGAACAACTGGAATCGCTCAAAAAATATGTACTGGCAAAACAATTGCTTCGTTCGGCCACTTCAATCGGCGCTAACGCAATGGAAGCACAAAACCCTGAAAGCAAACCAGATTTTATTCATAAAATGAAAATAGCAGCTAAAGAAGCAGACGAAACACAGTATTGGCTTTTACTCTGCGACTATTCAACTACATATCCGGACTGCAAAATCTTATTGGAAAAACTGGATGAATTGTCAAGAATTATTGGAAAAATATTATCAACATCAAAAAGGAAAACACCATTTAGTTATTTGTTAAGTTTTTTTTATTTCTAAACGACTGCTCTTTTGCATATTTGCAAATTAGCACATTAGCACATTATTAATTATGTTCAAAAAAATTTTAATTGCAAACCGTGGAGAGATTGCACTTCGTGTTATAAGAACCTGCCGCGAAATGGGAATTAAAACCATTGCTGTTTATTCCACCGCAGACAGAGACAGCCTTCATGTAAAATTTGCTGATGAAGCAGTTTGTATCGGCAAACCACAGAGCTCGGAGTCCTATTTGAATATTGCACATATTATGGCTGCTGCGGAAATCACCAATGCAGATGCTATTCATCCCGGTTATGGATTTTTAGCGGAGAATGCCAAGTTTGCTCAAATATGTAATGATCATGGTATAAAATTTATTGGCCCCACACCTGAAATGATCAATAGCATGGGCGATAAAATAACTGCTAAAGAAACAATGATAAAAGCTGGAGTACCTGTAGTACCAGGTGGTGGCGGACTTTTAAAAGATGTAGCTGAGTCCAAAAAATTGGCAAAAGAAATTGGCTATCCAATAATGATGAAGGCTACTGCAGGTGGTGGTGGAAAAGGTATGCGTTTAGTTTGGGAAGAAAGCGAATTAGAAAACGCATATCATTCTGCAAAAACAGAAGCAGCTGCAGCATTTAAGAATGACGGTTTGTATATGGAGAAATTTGTAGAAGAACCTCGTCATATAGAAATACAAATTGCAGGTGACCAGTATGGAAATGTTTGTCACCTGAGCGAAAGAGATTGCTCTATTCAACGCCGTCATCAAAAGTTGGTAGAAGAATCGCCATCACCGTTTGCAACGGATGATTTAAGAATGAGAATGGGAGAAGCAGCAAAAAAAGCAGCATCCTGCATTAATTATGAAAGCGTTGGTACCGTTGAATTTTTGGTAGACAAGCATCGCAATTTTTATTTCATGGAAATGAATACAAGAATTCAGGTGGAGCATTGTGTAACAGAAGAAGTAATAAATTTTGACTTAATAAAAGAACAGATAAAAATTGCAGCGGGTGAACGTATCACCGGCGAAGATTATATACCGCAAATGCATTCCATCGAATGCCGCATCAATGCAGAAGATCCGTATAATGATTTTCGACCGTCTCCTGGAAGAATTACAACACTGCATCAGCCAGGAGGCCATGGTGTACGGGTGGATAGTCATGTGTATGCTGGCTATGTTATTCCGCCATACTACGATTCTATGATAGGAAAATTAATTACCACTGCACGTACAAGAAACGAAGCAATTGATACGATGTACCGTGCCTTGAGTGAGTATGTGATTGAAGGGGTAAAAACTACAATTCCATTTCATTTGCAATTAATGAAAGATGAACGTTTTCGTAGCGGTGATTTCAATACGAAATTTTTAGAGGGCTTTCAACTGAAATAATTAATATGACTAGTTGACTAGTCCTAAAAAATAAAAATCCCGGCATTTCAACCGGGATTTTTTAATTTCAGAAACTCAAACCAACTGTATGAAGCAATTCCTGTTTTTTTTATTACTGGCAACTCCGTTTATTACATTTTCGCAATCTACCAACAAGCTTCATAAAAAAGCAATTGTAGTTGACACACATAACGATATTCTTTCATCATCTGTGTTGGATGGTCTGGATATTTCAAAAAGACTTACAACAGGTCATAGCGATTTAGTACGTTGGAAAGAAGGCGGTGTTGATGTACAGTTCTTTTCTGTCTGGACGGGTGACAAACCAAGAACACCCAAAGGTTTTTTTGCAGATGCTATGCAGGAAATTGATTCGCTTGAAATTATTGCCTTGAGAAATTATGAAAAGATGACCCTGGCAACAAATTGGAAAGAAGTAAAGAAAGGAATTCGAAAAGAAAAATTGGTTGCTTTGATTGGAGTGGAAGGCGGCCATATGATAGAAGATGATATGAACAAATTAGAAACACTGTACAAGCATGGTATGCGATACATGACGCTTACCTGGAATAACAGCACTAGTTGGGCGAGCAGTGCATGGGGCGAGACATTGAAGAAAGATAGTTTGCCATCCCTGGGTTTAAATGAAATGGGAAAAGAAATAGTAAGGCGAATGAATGAGCGGGGAATAATTGTCGATTTATCTCATGTGGGTGAGCGGACTTTCTATGATGCAATTGCTACCACCACCAAACCAGTTATGCTGTCGCATAGTTCTGTATGGAATATCTGTCCGGTTCCCCGCAATGTAAAAGATGACCAGATAAAAGCTCTTGCAAAAAATGGTGGTGTTATTTGTATAAATTTTTATGCCGGGTTTATTGACAGCAATTTTTCAAAACGACACACTGATTTAGAAAAGAATAAAGGCAAAAAAATTAAAGACTCGTTGGAAAAAATTTATGATGCTGCAAAAGTGAATCAAATTTGGGGGCAAATTTTTAAAGAAGAAATGGAACCACTGCGCCCTACTCTTTCACAGGTAGTTGATCATATTGATTATATTGTAAAAATGATTGGGGATGATTATGTTGGTATCGGTTCCGATTTCGATGGAATTGATTTTGCCCCAAAAGGGCTGGATGATGCAACCACATATCCAAAATTGACGGAAGAATTAAAGCGGCGGGGGTATTCTGATAAATCAATCCGGAAAATTCTTGGTGGAAATGTATTGAGAATAATGAAAGCCAATTTTAAATAAAAAGAAGGTGATCAGTTTTTCAACCAATCACCTTAATAATTAAATTTTCAATTGCAAATAATTATCTCAGAAAAAGAATCTCCCTGTACTTCGGTAAATACCATTCTCTGTCATCAGTAAGTAATTCCAGTTTATCGGCATGATAACGAACCGTATCAAAATACGCTTCCTTCACATTGGTACAATAAGCAATTGCTTTATCTCTTGTACCGGCAACTAAATTTGTAACTTTTCTTGCCTCAATCATTTTCTCAACATTATCACTTAATGCGTTGATATGTTCCGATATTTTTTCAAGAATTTGTTTTTGATTGGCAAAAGATGTTTCGCTCAACCCGGATTCTTTTAATCCCTTTATATTATTCGCCAGCAGGTTTTGATAACGAATCGCAGCAGGCAGTATATGACTGGTTGCCAATTCGCCCATTATACGGCTTTCAATCTGTACTTTCTTAATATATTTTTCCAGTTCTATTTCATGTCTTGCTTCCAGTTCCGGATGCGTATAAATATTATTTTTAGAAAATAAATTTTTTGATTTCTCTGTTACCATTGCATCCAATGCAAGTGGTGTGGTTTTTACATTCGGCAATCCTCTTTTACTTGCTTCATTTGCCCACGCCTCACTATAGCCGTCACCTTCAAAGCAAACTTTTTCGCTGGTAATAATATATTCCCGTATCACATGCATAATTGCAATTTCCTTCTTATCTCCTTTCTCAATCAATGCATCCACATCTTTTTTAAACTGTTTCAATGTTTCTGCCATAATCGCATTCAACACTGTCATTGCATTTGCACAATTGGCGGTACTACCCACCGCACGGAATTCAAATTTATTTCCTGTAAATGCAAACGGAGATGTACGGTTACGATCCGTATTATCCAGCATCAGTTCAGGTATGCTTTTATGAATATCTATCTTCAACATACTCTCATCTGTTTCATCCATTTTTTTATTCACTCTCTCCTTTACATCGCCTAATACTTTCGTTAAGTACTGACCCACGAAAACAGATATGATTGCCGGAGGAGCTTCATTAGCTCCTAAGCGGTGATCATTACCGGCAGATGCAATAGATGCCCGCAATAAATCAGCATAATCGTGTACAGCTTTAATAGCATTTACAAAAAAAGTAAGGAACATAAGATTGGTCTTTGGCGTTTTACCGGGGGCCAAAAGATTTACGCCGGTATCAGTAGCCATACTCCAGTTATTATGTTTACCACTTCCATTAATTCCCGCAAATGGTTTTTCATGCAGCAACACCCGAAGTTTATGCCGGCGTGCTACACGGTCCATTACATCCATCAATAAAGAATTATGATCGACTGCTACACTTACTTCTTCATAAATGGGTGCACACTCAAACTGAGCAGGTGCTACTTCGTTATGTCTTGTTCGTAATGGGATACCCAATTTGTAAGATTCATTTTCAAAGTCACGCATAAAAGAATAAATCCTTTCCGGTATCGATCCGAAATAATGATCTTCTAATTGCTGACCTTTAGCCGGGCTATGACCAAAAACAGTTCTGCCGCATAATACCAAATCGGGTCGGGCATTATGCAAACCTTCATCTATTACAAAATATTCCTGCTCCCATCCAAGTGTAGCCGTTACGTTTTGAATATTTTTATCAAAATAATTACAGACATCAACTGCAGATTTATTTAGCGATTCAAGTGCCTTTAGTAAAGGTGCTTTATAATCGAGTGATTCACCGGTATAGGAAACAAAAATTGTAGGAATGCATAGTGTTTTACCCTGACCAATCTCCATAATGAAAATTGGTGATGATGGATCCCATGCAGTATATCCTCTTGCTTCAAATGTAGCTCGCAAGCCACCGCTTGGAAAAGAAGATGCATCGGGTTCTTGTTGAATCAATGCATCACCATCAAAAGTTTCGATAGCAGTGCCATCTCCTTTCAGTGTAAAAAATGAATCATGTTTTTCCGCAGTAGTTCCTGTTAAAGGCTGAAACCAGTGTGTAAAATGGGTAACCTTCTTTTTCTCTGCCCAGGCTTTTATACCATTCGAAATTTGTGCAGCCATGGCGCGGTCAATTTTATGTGCTGCCTTAGTGGATGAACGTAAACTTTTATATGCTTCATCACTTAAAAATTCCCTTGCAGTTTTAAGTGTAAAAACATTTTCTCCAAAGATGCCCGTAATTTTTGCGGGTCCTTCAACGTTTACATAGTTTGGTTCATTTACAATTTTGTTCAGCGCATTAAATCTAAGTGACATTTGATTCGTTTTTTAAATTATAAAATATTTTATGTGTTATTATTTATCAAAAATAGGCTTGAAAATTCAAAAAAATATAGAATGACACGATAACTTTTGCAATTTGTGGATAAATCACAAGTAATTCAGATAAGTTTTGGAAAAATAAAACTAATGATTGTTCCTTTTGTTATTAAACACCTGGAAAAACTTGTCCCAATCTATACCGGCAACAAGGGGAACAATTAGAAAAGGAAATACAATGCTTCTGTAGCGAACTATAGCACCAAGGTTATTTTGAGTAAAGCCAATTGCTAATAATAAGGAGAAGGAAAAGAAAATACAAAACCAGATAAAACTTCTTTTCGGATTGTTTTTTATACTAAACAGTATATAAATAACAAACAAAACAAGCAGCAGATTTATTTCAACAGCCGCAGCAAGTGATAGTAGATGTTTTACATCTTTCGGATAAGGCCTGATTGCAGAAATGGTAAATGCCTGTGGTATATTTTTTAAAAAACTAATTGCAGTTGGTTCCAGTGTTGTTATTGGCACGGTAGAACCGCCTGATAATTTTAAAAACTCCTGCTGCTTATTCACAACTGCCTGGGGGAAATCCAATTCGGGATTTATTTTCCGAATATTAAAAAAGGCAACGATAAAAATCAGATAGGCAAAGCAATAAATAGCAACAGTATGCTTTGGCCATTTTATACAAAGCAACCAAACAAATAATGCAGGTAAAAGAATAACCAATAAAAAATTTCTTAACAAAGTCATCAGTAAAAGTCCAAGCAGAATATAAATCACTCTTTTTAAACTAAACTTATTTTCAACCGAAGCAAAATAAACCTGGTATACGACGATGCTAATACCAAGAAAAATTAGTCCTTCTCTATGAATGCCACTGCCCCAGTACAGAAAGGATGGAATTAAAAAAGTCGCCAGTAATATCTGAATTCTCTTTTGAGGAAATGCATGATCCATCACTCTGAAAATTGCGAATGACCCAAATAGTGTAATAAAAGAATGGATAATAACATTTACATAATAATGCCCGAAACTGAATATATTAAAGATGGATAATATTTTAATAAAACTATTTCCTTTCAAATCGTTCCAGATAGAATTCTCTGCTGTAAAAAATTTCATAAAACCACCTTCGTATGGGTTGTAAAATAAATTGGTAAAATACTCCCCCGGATGGTCTAACAAAAGTTGATACTCAACTTTACTGTTTACATGGTAAGCCCAGGTGTCCAGCATTTGCGCCATATTTCCATAATAAAGCCCAATCCAGCCATAAAAAATACCAGCCATTACTTTTAGAAGAAACAGAATAATCAATTGCGGGGATGACAAACCCGTTTTTATAAAAAATTTTACCCGTGTAACCAACCAGGCGAAAAATAAAAGATACCCAATAAAAAGTAAATGTTCCAATAGAAAAAAATTTTGTGCAAAATATCATTTCCTGAGCATAAAAAGTTGACAAGTTATTTTTAATTGGTAAACAGTTGCTTTGTAGTTTTGCCCTTCTTTTTAACACATACATTTTACAAAATGGAAATAACAGCAAAAACGGCACAGCAACTTAGAATTACTGAAGAAGAATTTGAATTGATAAAACAAAAACTAGATCGTACACCAAATTTTACTGAGTTATGTGCTTTCAGCGGTATGTGGAGTGAGCATTGCAGTTATAAAAATTCAATCAAATGGTTAAAGACTTTACCAAGAGACGGAAAACGTATGCTGGTAAAAGCGGGTGATGAAAATGCAGGACTCATGGATATTGGTGATGGATTGGGCGTCGTATTTAAAATTGAATCACATAATCATCCATCTGCTATAGAACCATTTCAAGGTGCAGCTACCGGTATTGGTGGTATTCACCGTGATATATTTACAATGGGTGCCAGACCGATAGCCTCGTTAAATTCTCTTCGCTTTGGAAATCTTGAAGAAGATAAAACACAGCATTTACTTGCTGGTGTAGTACATGGTATCGGTCATTATGGAAATTGTTTTGGTGTGCCAATTGTCGGCGGTGAAATTTATTTTGATAAATGTTATCACACCAATCCGTTGGTAAACGCAATGAGTGTTGGAATTGTAAAAACAGGTGAAACAATTTCAGCAACAGCATTCGGAAAAGGTAATCCAGTTATGTTTGTTGGTAGTGCAACGGGTAAAGATGGAATTGGTGGTGCATCATTTGCTTCGGCAGATATAACGGCAGAAAGTACACATGATTTACCTGCTGTTCAGGTAGGTGATCCATTTCAGGAAAAAAAATTATTGGAAGCTTGTCTTGAGGTTATTCAAACAGGTGCAGTAATTGGTATGCAGGATATGGGTGCAGCTGGAATTATTTGTTCTACAGCTGAGATGAGTGCAAAAGGCGAAGTGGGTATGCGGATAGATTTAGATAAAGTACCGACAAGACAAAAAGATATGAAGGCGTGGGAATTGTTATTAAGTGAAAGCCAGGAAAGAATGTTGTTGGTTGCAGAAAAAGGAAGAGAAGATGAAGTACAAAAAGTTTTTGAAAAATGGGATCTCCCTTGTTCCGTTATTGGTGAAGTAACAGATGATGGTTTATTAAATTTTTACATGCATGGTGAATTAGAAGCATCACTTCCTGCTTATGAATTAGTGCTGGGCGGCGGAGCTCCTCAGTATGAAAGACCATACACCGAACCAAAATACTTTGATGAAATAAAAAAATTTAATGCAGATTCAATTGCAGTACCTCAGGATTTAAAAGAAGTGGCTGAAAAAAT
>JANPEU010000172.1:0-1861 GCA_031423175.1 Bacteroidota bacterium | reverse complement strand
CCGCAGGTAGTGCTGATGGATATCCAGATGCCGGGCATAAATGGTATTGAAGGAGTGAAAATCATCAAAGAAAATTTTCCTGAAATAAGAATCATCATGCAGACGGTGGTGGAAGATGATGATAAAATATTTGCTTCTATCTGCAGTGGCGCATCGGGTTATTTGTTAAAAAATACAACTCCTGCCAGGTTATTGCAGGCAATCGCAGAAGTGTATGAAGGGGGAGCCCCTATAACGCCGGCTATTGCACAGAAAGTGCTGGATAAATTTCGCCGACAATCTCCCGCATCATCAGAAGAATTGAATACTCTCTCTGTCCGGGAGAAGGAAATTTTAGAATGTCTGGTGGAAGGGATGAGTTATAAAATGATTGCTGCTTTCTGTAAGATAAGCATTGATACGGTGCGGTTTCATATCCGCCATATCTACGAAAAACTGCATGTGGGTTCCAAATCAGAGGCGGTGGTAAAAGCAATGAGGGGGAAAATAGTTTGAGGTTTATGTTGAATCAAATTTTCCCAACCATATTTTCCGGCTTCACCCATTCATCAAATTGATCAGCGGTTACATATCCTAACTTAACCGCCATCTCTTTTAATGTTGTTCCCTGCTTATGTGCTTTTTGTGCAATCTCGGCAGCTTTGTAGTAACCAATTTTGGTATTGAGTGCAGTTACCAGCATCAAACTATTGTCAACATGTTTTTTAATATTCACTTCAATGGGTTCTATGCCCACTGCGCATTTATCATTGAAAGAAACACAACCATCACCAATCAATCTGGCACTATGCAGAAAATTATAAATCATAACTGGTTTAAAAACATTTAATTCAAAATGTCCGGTTGCCCCGCCAATATTTATCGTCACGTCATTTCCTAAAACCTGCGCAGCAATCATTGTTAATGCTTCACATTGTGTAGGGTTTACTTTACCAGGCATAATAGATGATCCCGGTTCGTTATCTGGAATATAAATTTCACCAATTCCGCTTCTTGGCCCGGAAGAAAGCAAGCGGATATCATTTGCAATTTTCATAATACTAACTGCAACTGTTTTTAAGGCGCCATGTGCTTCTACAATTGCATCATGTGCAGCTAATGCTTCAAATTTATTTTCTGCTGTTTGAAATGGTAAGCCCGTAAGTTTTGCAATTTGTTTGGCAACTTTCTCAGCATATTTTGGTGGAGTATTGATTCCTGTACCAACGGCAGTACCTCCCAACGCTAATTCACTCAGATGTGGTAAGGTGTTTTTAATTGCTCTCAATCCGTGATCCAATTGTGAAACATAACCACTGAATTCCTGACCGACAGTTAGGGGTGTTGCATCCATGCAATGTGTTCTGCCAATCTTCACCACTTTCATATATTTTTTACTTTTCTTCGCCAGTGTATCCCGAAGTTTTTTTATGCCGGGTATTGTTGTTTCAATTAAAATCTTATAAGCAGCAATATGCATCGCCGTAGGAAAAGTATCGTTGGATGATTGTGATTTGTTCACATCATCATTGGGATGCAGAAATTTTTCTTTATCGGTAAGCTTACCACCTTTCAATACATGACCACGATATGCGATTACTTCATTTACATTCATATTGCTTTGTGTGCCACTACCTGTTTGCCAAACTACCAGAGGAAAATAATCATTGAGTTGCCCTTTTAAAATTTCATCACATACTTTTCCAATGAGCTGCGATTTGTTTTTTGGTAAAACACCGGCTTCATTATTGGTAATAGCCGCTGCTTTTTTCAGATATGCGAAAGCCATGATAATTTCTTTTGGCATCCGGTTGATGTCCTGCGCAATTTTAAAATTGTCAATGCTTCGTTGGGTTTGTGCGCCATAATAGGCATCAGCAGG
>JANPEU010000171.1:0-10281 GCA_031423175.1 Bacteroidota bacterium | reverse complement strand
ATCGGGTACACAAATTAATGTATCACGAAATGGAAGAGTGATTAGAGGTTTAGATATAATATCGACGGTTCTTATTGCTGTATCTATACAACCTTTACTATTTGTAACCGTAAGGATCACATTTTTTGGACCCGTAGTACTGTATGTCCAGGTAGGGTTTTTTATTCTTGAAGTATCCGCATTTGTAGTCGCATCAGCAAAATCCCATCGCCAGGAATCAACAACGCCATATAAAGTACTAGTGCGGTCAGTAAAATTTGTTGGCTTATTAATACAAATACCGGCGAAAGTAAAATCAGGAAAAAAACCGGGAAATACTTTTACCAATGCGGTAGCTGAATCAGAACAGGCTTGATTGCGGTTAGTTACCAATTTTATTTTAAAAACACCGGTATCCGGAAATGTAAATGTAGGTATGGCAATATTTGATGTGTCATTTGTTTGACTGGTAACACCAAAATCCCAGAAATAGGAATTGATGAGTGGAGTTGGAGGGGATAGATTACTAAATGTATTTGTAAAACCATCACACGAAATATATTCAGGATTTAGTTTTGCAGCTGCTATAGAACAATCACCCACTTTTATTTGTAAATCTTTTCTTTGAGTTGCTATGGGTATATCATTACGAAATTCAGTTACACATACGGTGACTACATATATTCCAGCTGCAGGGGCTATACCGGAAATAAGACCGGTTCTGGTATTTAAATTTACTCCGGAACCAAGTGGTAACGAGGCATTGAAAGGAAATGCGTATGGCACAGAACTATAGGGTGGTGGAGTTGGAGGATTAGGTGCCGGGGCGCCTGATGTTCCACCCAAATAGGCATCGCAAAAAGAATAGACTAACGAATCACCATCTTCATCAATTGCTCTGAAGCTATAGTTAAAAGGATTGTTTGCACAAACTATTACGGTATCTGTACCTACAAATCTTGCACTGAAATTTTCAGGTGCTGTGGATAAAGCATTCGTACCGGGTATTTCTGCAATATAAGTAGAACCGACTCCGCTTGAACCTGATAAATTATTAATACCTGCAATACGGCAACAACGCTGATAAGAAATAACATATCCATTAGTTGTTCCGGGTAATGTAACTGTGAAATCATAATAGCCCACCTGGTAGCAAACAACTGGCGGGTTATTAATACATGGACCGGGAGAACCCAGGTTTAATCTTATAATTTGGCCTAATGGAATGCTACTGCTTTGTATCATTACTCCTGTACCTCTGTCAAAAATTGCAATTGCTGCATTCTGATCCAACTGTGCGCCACTCGAATTGCAATCTCTGAAAAGTTTTAATGTAACAGCATAAGTATAATTATTTCCAACATGGCTGATTAATGTATAATACATTTCGCCACCCGTAATATGGTTGGCATTCGATAGTAATCCATAGCAGAAAAAAATTATAGCAAGTAATAGTCGTTTCATGAGCCCGAATCAGGGATTTAGTTTTCCAATAAAAACTTCTCTAAAATGCAGTTGGTGGTGGTTGATTCTTCAAGCATACCCATATGTGCAGATTGCTTAAGAATGTGAAAATAGACTTTTCCCGGCAGATGGCATTGCTTCAGACTATCATTTGCGGGTATGGCATTGTCATAATTACCCATAACAAATAGTACAGGTACGTTTGTATTTTTTAAAATTGCTGTTCTGTCCGGACGATTTATCATGGCTTCATAATACGTAACGAGAACGTCCGGGGAAAAGTTGTTCAGGCTATTAATATATTCATCAATAAAACCGGGCTGTTTATTTTTAAATTGTTCGGAGAAAAGATTTGGGGTTGAAGTTTTTAAAAATTTAAAAGCACCCTTTTCACGAATGAATTCAATTCCTTTCCTCCGGATCAATTTTTTTTCATCACTATCAGCAAATGCTGTTGAATGAATTAAACCAAAAGCATTAACATGATTCCAGTATTTTTCTGCAAGTGCCAATGTGATATAACCACCCATACTGTGTCCAATCACCGTTGCAGTTTCAATATCTTCTTCATGAATAATTGAATGCAGAACTTCAGCCAATCCTTCTATACTCATATCATTTATCATTTCTGAATTGCCAATACCGGGTAAATCGGGTACGATAAGTTTGAATTTATCTTTTAAAAAATCTACCTGGTTATTCCAAACACTTGCTTCTTCTCCAAAGCCATGTATCAGAAATACGGGTTTGCCATTTCCGTAAACCTGGTAAGAGATTTTTTTGGATTGATATAAAATTAATTTCTTCATTTGTTGAATAATGGGTTTTAGGCATCAATGAAATTTTGAACCACATAGACACATAGATACATAGTAATACACACATAGGTTTTTTGAATTCTATATGAAAACCTATGTTCCTTATGTGCCTATGTGGTTCAAAAAACTAAATCATTCCCTACTTCATTTCTTATTTTCTGAAATAACTTCTCACTAGAACGATTCCAGCTACCGGAAGTAAAGCAATATTTAATTGCTGTGGTAAGAAGAACCATGCAGCAAGTAATACAAATGTTAAATAAAAAATGATACTGAAATATTTTTTCACCCATACTTTTTTACTGAAAAGCAAAAAGGCTATAGGTAAATGGGAAGGCAATGCCCAAAGCAGGTTAAAATTATTTTTACTCATGGCATGATTGGTGCCCAGCCACATAAAAACAAGCAATGAACCTAAAAGTCCAAGTAGTAAAAAGAAAATGAAATCAAAAAGATTGAAAAAAATAACCCATTCTTTTTTTAAAAAACTTACTACACAGATTACTAAAAATAAAATGCTGAATAAAACGAAAGGTGTAAAAAGTGTATTTGATTTCTTGTTTTCAAAAGCGTTGATCAAAATATTTTTTTCTGATACAAGCGGCTTGCCATTATAAGTAGCACTATCAAATGCCATCATCAGGTAATCGGGCAGAAACATTGCTTCGCTGTTTGTTGTTTCTTTATCAAGTGGGCTACCGAGCAAAATATCTATTCCCAATTTGCTCCAATGCTGTCCACCTTTATTTAAATATTCATGAATAAGATTTCTGAATGTAGTGCCGGTATGCGGTAGAATATTTTTTGTTTGTAATTTTTGCCGGGTTATTTTTTCTAATATATCACGCAGCCGGGTAGTGCAGTTGTCATAATTAAAATCGTAACGGTAATATTTATTTTCTTCTTTAGCATTTTCATACAATGCAGACAGCAAAGTTAGTTTTTCGGGGCAGGAAATATTGAGTACCTGTTCTGTTACGCCTCTTTTGTAATATTCATACTCCAATAAGAAAGACGGCAATGAATCAGTGGCGACAAAATAAAGCAATTTGCCTTGGATGAATTTTTTATAAAAATCAGGGTCATAAAAATCAAATGTGCCATAGTTGAAAACGATATCGGTATTGGCTATACTATCAACAACTCTGAAAGCACTGTGTCCAAATGTTGAATATAATTCTTCGCCGGGGGTACAGGTGAGTAAACTGATGCGGATGCTGCAACTATCCGATTGAGCTGATGAAAAGTTAAAAGTAAAAAGTAAAAATGCAAAAAGCAGTCTCTTCACGCAGGAAATGTTTTGGTAAATGTAAAAATTTATTTCACGCAAAGCCGCAAAGATTAATACAAAAGCCGCAAAGGCTTCTCTTAATACATTAACTCAATTAAGTAGAGACGAAATTTAATCAAAAATAAAAATTGATACGAAAAAGAATAATTGATCTAAGTTCCTCCGCCGCGGCGGAGACAGGGGGCTAACTCCTGCTATAATTCGGTGCTTCTTTCGTAATCTCAATATCATGTGCATGGCTTTCCCGCATTCCGGCATTGGTAATTTTTATAAATGTTGCCTGCTGTAGATCTGAAATATTTTTTGCGCCGCAGTAACCCATACCTGCACGAAGACCACCCGTAAATTGATAAACGATTTCCTGTAAGGTGCCTTTGTATGCTACACGTCCTTCAATGCCCTCGGGTACAAATTTCTTTACTTCATCTTCCACATCCTGAAAATAACGATCACTGCTACCGGTAGCCATTGCACCAAGTGAACCCATGCCGCGGTACTCTTTAAATTTTCTTCCTTCATAGATGATTGTTTCGCCGGGACTTTCTTCGGTGCCTGCAAAAATGCTTCCCATCATAATCGTGTCTGCACCGGCTGCCAATGCTTTTACCATATCACCGGTGTATCGAATGCCGCCATCAGCAATCAATGAAACGTTTTTTTGTTTTAAAACTGAAGATGCTTCCATGATGGCTGTGAGTTGTGGTACGCCAGCACCAGCTACAATACGTGTGGTACAAATAGAACCGGGACCAATACCAACTTTTACTGCATCCGCACCTGCTTCTGCCAAAGCTTTTGCACCTGCGGCAGTACCCACATTGCCTGCAATTACGTTTATGTTTTTAAAATTCTTTTTTATTTCTTTTAGTGCTTGAATAACTCCTTTGCTATGACCATGTGCACTGTCGAGGGCAATAACGTCTGCAGCCACTTGTTGTAATGCTGATACACGATCTAAAAAATCTTTTGTAATGCCAACACCGGCACCAACTAATAACCGGCCATGAAAATCTTTTACAGCATTCGGATGACTTTTTAATTTTAAGATATCGCTATAGGTAAAAAGCCCGGTGAGCTTTCCTTGCTTATTTATGATCGGAAGTTTTTCAACTTTTGTTTTTTTAAAAAGTTGTTCTGCTTTTTTTAAATCCGTTCCTTCAGGTGCGGTATAAAGATTTTCTTTTGTCATCACCTCACTTACTTTTCTTTTCGGGTCATTTTCAAACCGTAAATCGCGGTTGGTAAGTATGCCAACTAATTTTCCTGCATTATCAATAATTGGAATACCACCGATTTTATTTTCCCGCATGAGTCGCATCGCATCCCCGATTGTTGCATTTGCTTTTAATGTTACAGGATCTAAGATTAATCCGCTTTCGCTGCGTTTTACTTTTCTTACCTGTGCGGCTTGTTCTTCTATACTCATATTTTTATGAAGAATGCCGAGGCCACCTTCACGAGCCAGGGCTATTGCAAGTTTAGCTTCGGTAACGGTGTCCATTGCTGCCGAGAGCAAAGGAACATTCAGCGTTATATCTCGGGTGAGTTTTGTTTTGATGTCCACATCGCGGGGCAATACCTGGCTATAGCCGGGTATTAATAATACATCATCGAATGTAAGCCCTTCGATAGAAAATTTGTTTTGTGACGATTTTTGTCGGGGAGAGATAATTCTTGTTGCCATGTGCAAAGATAGGGGTCGGGCAGAAATGATGAAAAAGTTTTTTTTATTTCACGCAAAGGCGCAAAAGAATCGTAAAGATGCCAGATATAGTCATTGCGTCTTTTGTATAAAACTTAGCACCTTTGCGAGAAGTATTTAAATGAGTTTATACATCTTTCCCGGCATAGAAGAAACTACAGATTGAAACTCCAGGTTAAGAATTGCAGCAGCAACTGCACTACTGCTAAGTCCACTTTTAATATTTATTTCATCAATCGGAACTGATTCTTTTTCTTTTAAAATATCAATAATAATTTTTTCATCTTTTGTAAGTTCAATGAACAGCTCTTTTTGGATTTTGTTTTTTGTTTTTTGATTTTTTTCTTCCCAACTCATCAGTTCAATCAGTTCCTGAGCATCGGTAAGTAATACAGCTTTGTTTGTTTTTATTAAATAATTACAGCCGGCACTTTTGCTATCCGTTACTTTTCCGGGGAAAGCAAATACATCTTTATTGTATCCGTTTGCTAACTCAGCCGTTATCATGCTGCCACCTTTAATGCTGGTTTCTATTACAATCGTTGCATCACTCATGCCTGCAACAATCCGGTTACGGGTTGGAAAATTATGTTTGTCAGGTTTTGTTTTACTTCTGAACTCTGTAAGTAAACCGCCACCGTGCTTCAACATATCTTTTGCAAGCCCAGAATGCTGTGGGGGATAAATCTGGTCAAGCCCGTGGGCAAGTACACCAATTGTTGGAAGATCATTTTTCATAGCGGCTTTATGTGCAATGGCATCCACACCATAGGCCATACCACTTACAATGATCAGGTTTTGTTCTTTCTCATTGAGTCCTTCGGATAATTCTTTTAATAGTTTATCGGTAACCTGTTTTGCATAATCCGTATGGTTTCTTGTTCCGATAACAGCAATGATTTTTGAAGCATTTAAATCAGCATCACCTTTATAAAATAAAAGAGTGGGGGAGTCATAACAATTTAATAATCGCTTTGGATAATTTTTATCTGATAGGAATAACGGTTTGATTTTATATTTCTCTATAAATTTTATTTCATCCTCTGCATTGGAAAAATTATGAAATGATTTGATAGCTTTTGCCCGTATAACTCCAATACCTTCAATTTTTTCCAGACTGCTTTGTTTGACTTTAAAAATTGCGGATGCTTCTCCAAATTCTGTTGCAAGAATTTTTGCATGTACACAACCGATGTTGGGTACTTCAGTTAAGGCGAGTTGGTATAAAAGTTCTGAATGCAAGTTTTAAGTAATAAGTTTTAGGTTGTGAGTTTCAAATATACTTTGAACTCCTGATACTCAGGCTGTCTGTCTGGTGGGCAGTTTCACTACTGAAAACTTTTACATTTTTGGAATTCCTAATTGTTTACAGATAGCATCACAAAGAAACCAATCTATTTTAGGATGACGGGGAACTGTTGTTTACTTTTTTGTGACAGAATTTTGGTAAATATCATGTTTGCTACCATGCCTGTGCAAAAAACACAGGTGATTTGAAAGATGTTGAATAAATTCATTTCTTTTGACAGACATCAGGCAACTATTTTTAAATCCTCTTCAAGAACTGTATTGCCAGGTACAATCTCATGCTGCATATCGTCAAGATAAAGTTTTAGCGCATCAATCACATTTTCTTTAGCCTCTTCAATGGTTTTCCCCTGAGTAAAAACTGCCGGGATTTCTTTAATTGATGCTAAGAAAAATTCTTCACCTTTTGTTACAACTATAGTAAGTTTCATTTGACTTTTTATTTTCCTAAAATTAAAAAATAAAAATCAGATAAGAGGATAAAAAAACAAGCAATGATTTATTGACCTGATGATTCACTGGCTCACCACCTTCATCTCCGTCCTTCTGTTCATCGCTCTGCCTTCTTCTGTTTTATTGGAAGCAACAGGTTTAGTAGAACCAAACCCCTTGGCTGTTAACCTGGCAGCTGCAATTTTTTTATTAATCAAATAATCGATTACTGCTTTAGCACGGCTTTGAGAAAGTTTTAAATTATCGGGAGCTTTACCGATGGTATCTGTATGCCCGCCAATTTCAATTTTCAGCGTGGGGTTTTCATTCATCAACTGAATTAGTTTATCCAACTCTGCCTGCGATTCATTTTTTAAATTGAATTTATTTACATCGTAAAAAATATTTTTTAAAACAATGCTTGCATTTTTTTCCAAGGGTTGCAGTTCTATATTTTTTTGATACGTAGAATCGGGTGAGCGAAGACTCAATAAAAAATTATCAGAGAAGAATAAATAACCTTTCCGGTTTACATTAAATGCATAATCTTTTCCAACCGGAAGGGTTGTTAAATAATTTCCTTCGGCATCTGTTTGCAGATTTGAAATAACGGTATTTGTTTTTAAATCAATCAGCTCAACAGTTGATAATAGGCCAGTCTTTGTTTTTTTATCAATAACTTTTCCTTTTACAAAAAGAGTTTTTACCGGCCGCATTTCTTCCCGCAATTCAAAAGTATAAATATCCAAACCACCACGGCTATCCGTTCTGTCGCTTGCATAATATGCAGTTTTTCCATCAGCAGCTATGTATAAAGTTCCTTCGCGGTCAATGGTGTTAATCGGGTAGCCTAAATTTACAGGTGTACTCCATTTGCTATCTGGTAATTTTTTTGTATAAAATAAATCATCGTCTCCATAACCTTGCCAACCAGTGGAAGTAAAAAACAGCGTTTGATTATCGGCATGTAAAAAAGGGCATTGTTCATCACCCGGTGTATTAACCGATGTTCCTAAATTTTGTGGTGAGCCCCATCTGCCACTGGGTAAAAGATTGGAAACATAAATATCACTGCCTCCGAGGCCACCAAATCTTCTACTGGCAAAATACAATTGTTTTTTATCGGGAGATAAACAGGGTTGCGAATCCCATTGATCGCTATTTATACTTCCCGCATTTTCTGCTTCACTCCAACTATCTTTTTCACGGTAAGAAAAATAAATATCAAAATTGCCACGACCCGTTGGGCGATTGATAGCAGCAAATGTGAGCACCTGCCCGTCCTGTGAAATCATTAAAGCCCCTTCATTAAAATCTGTATTTACATTTCCTGCAAGTGGTTTTGCAACCGACCATTGATTGTTTTGTTTATTGGATGAAAAAAAATCTTCATTTATCGCATTCAATTTTCTTGTAATCATAAATTCACTTCCATCAATTGTGAGTGATGGAAAATATTCTGAATACTTCGAGTTAATACCATCGCCAAGATTTTTTGGAGCAAAAATATATTTCTTGCCTGCATTCTTTTTTTCAAAATCCAAGGCAAATTCATAAGAACGTTTCCGGTTCTCAGCAGTCTTTCTTGCAGTTTCTCCCAATTTTGGATTTGATAAATACGTATTTACAACAAGCAACGCTTTTTCAAATAAGCCTTGCCCGGCAAGAGTAACGGAATAAGGTAATCGTTGATGTTTTGAATACGCAGTATCTTTTTGAATACCCCGGTCATAGTACTCGGCAGCTAATTGGTATTTTTTGTTTTGACTGTATATGCTTGCAAGTGCGATATAAGCATCTACATAATTTGTATCAGTATAAATGGCCATTTCCAGTAATGAAACAGCATCCGTAAAATTATTATTATCAGCTTTTGCAATGCCAGATGAAAAATACTGTTGTGCTTTTTTATTAATTTTAGAGGGGTTGTAAGGCTGAGACAGAGAGCTACTGCAGATAAAGAAAAGAATATATAAATTAACCAATTTTTTCATGAGGAAAAGGTATTCTTTATAACGAAACTTAGATAATTAAATTGCCGGATTAATAATTCTCAATCTGAATTAAGGAACATTTATATACTTATGAATTTGCAAACTTAACTCCCATTTCGGATTGGCTTTTATATAATCTATAATCAGTGAAGTCATTTCAGCCGCTTTATCCCACTCAGGTTGTAAATACAATTTGCAATTGGGAGAAACGAGTGTTGCATATTTTTCTGCCCATTCAAAATCGCTTTTATTAAAAATAATAATTTTTAATTCGTTTGCTAGTGGCAAAATTTCTGATAACGGAGCTTTAAATTTTTTTGGTGATAAGCAAATCCAATCCCAGGTGCCACTTAATGGATGAGCCCCGGATGTTTCTATATTTATTTTTAAACCGGCTGATTGTAATGAAGTAGTTAATTCATCAAGATTATGCATCAATGGTTCACCCCCGGTGATTACAACTAATTCGGCAGGGGTTTTAGAAATTTGCAATTTTAAATCTTCAATTTTCAATTGAGGATGTTTCTCTGCATCCCAACTTTCTTTTACATCGCACCAAACACAACCCACATCACATCCACCCAAACGAATAAAATAGGCAGCTTTCCCCTGATGATATCCTTCACCCTGTAAAGTATAAAAATGTTCCATTACAGGCAGTGTTAAATTAGTATGCAGATTTTTCAAATCCATTGAATAATTTTCTTTACACTCCGCCAACTGGCGGAGATGGGGGTTTAATTTTTAGAAACACATGCCTTAAAAGTATTTTTTAATAATGCAGCTATCGTCATAGGTCCCACACCACCCGGTACAGGAGTTATATATGAACATTTTGAAAATACATTTGCATAGTCAACATCACCTTTTAATTTAAAACCACTTTTTTTTGTCTCATCATTTACTCTTGTTATCCCAACGTCAATCACAATAGCTCCTTCCTTTACCATATCAGCAGTTATAAAATCGGGTTTGCCTAATGCTGCAACTATTATATCAGCATGGCTGCATAGTTCAGCAATATTTTTAGTTTGTGAATGACAAAGTGTAACTGTACAGTTTCCGGGGTTTTTATTTTCACTTAATAAAATACTCATAGGCCTTCCGACTATATTACTTCGGCCGACTACTACAGCATGCATTCCTTTTGTTTCTATTTTGTAATGTTCAAGCAATAGCATTATTCCATAAGGTGTCGCTGGAATAAAAGTGGAAAGTCCCTGTACCATTTTGCCAACATTCACCGGATGAAATCCATCTACATCTTTATCCGGATCTATTGCATTAATAATA
>JANPEU010000170.1:0-2680 GCA_031423175.1 Bacteroidota bacterium | reverse complement strand
CCCTTAAACTCTGATGCTTTTGTATATTCTCTTTCATTGTCGATTTCAAAATTCATAAGCAATCGCATATTGTAAATACCAGCACCAGCCGTACCTGCACAATCTAAAACAGACAACTTAACTTTTGAACTGTCATTTATTTTATACCTGGCAGATGCCTGGCTGACACCTGAAAAACTAACAGCTTCTAAACCTGATTGCGGTGTTCCCATTATTTCTGAAGGTATCAATGCTTTCATTTCATCCATTGAGAGGGGTTTCAGTTTTTGAAGCTCTTCCATATTTGCCTTCATCTCCTTTACCTTTTCCATATAATCGCCAGTATTCACCGTTACTGTTTCACCATCTTTGCCTTTTATTGTTACATCACCTGGTTTTTTATTACTGTTACAACCAGAAGCCAGGAATATAATGGCAACCCCGCAGATCAATAGTTTTCTCATTTTTTTGTATTTAAGGTTAAAAATTTAATTGAAGTTCGTGTTTTTACGAAACAATTTGTGTTTAAAAAAAATATTTTTAAAATAAAATCCAGATAGCTATGAAAAACAATAACCCGGCACTATTTTCGTTTCCCTAATCGACAATCTTAATCCGCCAATCCCCTTTGAAATTACCGCTAACTTAATCTTTAAAAACGAATTTCAAATTCATGAAAAAAATTATTTTGTCTTTAGCCTTCGTAGCGGTGATTGTAACCCTATTATCATCTTGTGCTGCCAGTAAAAGAGATTGTAATGGTGTACGTCATTACAAAACAAAAAACGGAATTTACCTTTAATCCCGTTTTAAAGATATTCAGAATCCTTCCTGTTTTACAGGAGGGATTTTTTTGTTTTAGGGTAAATGGTTTTAAGGAGCTTAAAATTTTCTCCACAAGAATCCTTTGTTAATTTGAAGTTGAGCAGTGACAACATCTAAAATGAACGATAATCTGAATTACATTTGCATGATTTCGCCAAGCTTATTCGTGTAAACCTTTAAAATAAATATTAAATGAAACCATTTCGCTTTTCTTTTTATCTATTGATTGTTGCCTGTTGTTTTTTGCTTTTTAGCTGTAGTCATAATAATGTTTCAGAAGATAAATCACTTAAAAAATATTTTGATGAAAATATGGTAACCGGTTCTTTTGGATTGTTTGATAATGGCACCGGAAAATTTACTGTTTATAATGTTTCCCGTTATCGCGACAGTTCATATTTACCAGCATCTACTTTTAAAATAATTAATTCATTAATAGGTTTGCAAACCGGAGTTATTACAGATGACAGCATGATAATAAAATGGGATGGAGTAGAACGATGGGTGAAAGCCTGGAACAAGGATCTAACTATGTACGAAGCGTTCCGGGCATCTTCTCTGCCCTATTATCAGGAGGTAGCAAGAAGGATAGGAAAAGACACAATGCAGCATTGGCTAAATATACTTCATTATGCTGCTGGCATCAAAGACACAGCATATAAAATAAGAACAGCGGTTGACAGTTTCTGGATTGATAACAGTATGAAGATAACTGCTGATGAACAACTATATATTGTAAAGAATCTTTATTTCAGAAACCTGAATCCTTTTTTCAAGACTTATCAGGATATGGTGAAACGTGCAATGATTATTGAGCAAAACACACATCATACATTAGCCTATAAAACGGGTTGGGGTAAAAAAGAAAATGGCAATCACCTCGGTTGGGTAGTTGGTTGGATAGAAGAAGATGCTCATCCTTATTTTTTTGTATTGAATATCGAATCGCCAAATCCGGATTTTGATATGATAAATGTTCGCAAAAAAATGTTAATGGATATTCTGAAAAGCAAAGGTTTCTTAAATGCTGACAAATAAATGGTTTAATATTTGCGATTCGTTAATACTTAAATAAATTGAAAGCTTTAATTTGAATTTTCGATTTCAACATATTGAATACGCCTGGTTGTTTACCGCATTAGTTCTTTTTCTATTGCTGTTTATCTTTTTATTGCTTTGGAAAATAAAGGTGATCAAACAAATTGGCGATAGCAATCTCGTAAATCACCTTATTCAAAATTTTTCTGTAACGAAATTTCATTTAAAATTTATAAGTGTTTCATTTGCTTTTGCCTTTGGAGTAATTGCCGTTATGAATCCACGGAAAGCAGGAACCGATGAAGGAATAACCCGAAAAGGAATCGATGTGGTAATAGCATTGGATGTAAGTAAGAGTATGCTGGCACAGGATTTACAACCCAACCGCCTCGAACGGGCAAAACAGCTTATCATTAATTTGATAAACGAAATGCCCAATGACAGAATAGGCCTGGTTTTGTTTGCTGGTAAAGCTTATTTACAAATGCCACTTACTACCGATCACAATGCTGCCCGGCTATTTGTATCATCTGCCGGCACGGGTTCGGTTACTCAACAAGGAACGCTAATAAGTGAAGCCCTAAAAATGAGTGCACTTGTATTTAATAATAAAGAAAAAAGATTTAAGTCGGTTGTATTAATAAGCGATGGTGAAACACATGATGCAAATGCAATAAAAACGGCTGAAGATCTCTCTGAGCAGGGAGTAATGGTAAATACAATAGGTATTGGATCGGTAGAAGGCACAACGATTACTGAACCCATAACCGGAGAAATAAAAAAAGATGAAGCTGGCAACAGTATTATTTCAAAACTCAATGAAGATGCGCTGAAACAA
>JANPEU010000169.1:0-8647 GCA_031423175.1 Bacteroidota bacterium | reverse complement strand
TGTGTATCCCTATGTGTCTTATGTGTCTATGTGGTTCAGATACAGCATACGAAAAACTTTACAATCAAATCTAGACAGCTTCTTAATAAAAAATGCCAATTATTGAAAGTAACAAAACTCCGCAGTTGTTTTCGGGCAATTAATTAGGAAGTTCAAACATTATTTTTGTAAATTAGCCGCCTGTAAACCACCATAACCTTATTTTATTTTATAACTCTTAAAATCCACTAATTATGAAAAAGATTCGTTTAATCTTTTTAATTCTTATCAGTATTTCTATTACTGCTCCTCAAACCGGCTTTGCACAAAAAGCAGAAAAGTATTCACGGGTAAAAGTTTATGCAAATAAATCTGATTTCAAAACATTGCTTTTGAAAGGAATTGCTTTGGATGAACTAGCCGAAAGAACACCTGAATATATAACCGGAGATTTTTCTGCAAAAGAAATTGCATTGATAAAACAAACTGGTTTAAAGATCGAAATTATTACAGATGATCTTGCTGCTGATTTTTTGGTAAAAAATAAAGCTGACCAGTTACAAAACCAAAATCAGTTACGTACCGGCGGTACACCTCCGGGTTTCAGTTATGGATCCATGGGTGGTTATCTCACTTTTGATCAGATGGTGGCAGAACTGGATGAAATGAAAACCCTATATCCAAATTTAATTACTACAAAGTCAAGTATCGGGACAACTTCTCAGGGTAGATCAATCTGGATGGTAAAAATTTCTGATAACCCCACTGTTGATGAAAGTCAGGAACCAGGTGTGTTATATACAGGGCTTACACATTCAAGGGAACCGATTTCAATGATGAGTCTTATTTATTACATGCAGTATATTCTTTCACAATATGCAACTGACCCTGAAGTTGCATGTTTACTAAATAACCGTGAACTTTATTTTGTGCCTTGTGTAAATCCGGATGGTTATGTTTATAATCAAACTACTAACCCTAATGGTGGTGGTTTTTGGAGAAAGAACCGCTTTAATAATGGTGATGGTACCTTTGGTGTTGACCTAAATAGAAATGCAGAATATTTCTGGGGTTATGATAATGTTGGAAGCAGCCCCACCCCGACTTCAGAAATATACAGGGGCGCATCAGCTGCTTCTGAACTTGAAACAGTAGCCCTGAGAAATTTTGTAAATACTACTCAGCTTTCAACTGCTTTTTCAAATCATTCGTATGGCAATGATCTCTTACTGCCATTTGGATATAATAATTCACCCACTTTTAATGAAACGCATTACAGAAGTGTAGCAAGTATGCTAACCTATGAGAATAAATATCTGTATGGAAGAGATTCTGAAATTTTAGGTTACAGCGCAAATGGACGTATGGATGACTGGATGTATGGTTCAAAAAATATATGGGCATTTACTCCGGAAACCGGGCATCCGATGGATGACTTCTGGCCGGTACAGAGTAAAATAATTCCTTTCAGCGAACAGAATCTTGATATGAATATTTCTGCAGCATGGTCTGCCGGCAACTATATAAAACCACGTATAGCTAATGATTTATTTGTAAGCGGCAGTTCATACAATTTACCCATCTCAGTTACAAACTATGGAAATGCAGCGGGTACTATAGAAACGGTTCAATTATCCATAAGTGACAGCAGAATTCAGTCTTATGATAACAGTGTTATTAGTTTATCGGGATTAGCAGTTGATAATACTTTAACGGTTTCAAAAAATATTGTTTTTACTTCTTCTGCAACGAACGGAACAATTAGTGGAAATTTAATTACGACAAATTCAGAAGGATGTACTTATAATCTTCCAATCAGTTTTCAATACAGTCCTAATGGATGTTTTGCAATACCGCCATCTTGGGCTGCAATAGATATTGGATCTCCAGGACTTGCAGGCTCTTCATGCTATCAAAATGGAACGTACACAATAAAAGGTTCAGGCCTGGGAGTTACTGGCACAAGCGATAAATGTCATATGATGAGACTTGTAACAGCAACAAACGTAACCGATATTATTGCACAGGTTTTAACAGACCAAAATACAAGTAATGGTGCCCGTGCAGGAATCACTATTTCTGAAACAACTTCTCCCGGTTCAAAAAGAATTAGTCTTTTTGTAAATCCTTCGAACAATAAATTAGAGCTCCATGGAAGATCGTCAACTAATGGAAACGTAAACATTATAGGAATAAATGGCGCCGGAACAGTTCCAAAATGGTTAAGAATAGTGAAATCAACTGGTGGAAATTATATTGGTTACTACTCCTCCAATGGTACTTCGTGGACACAAATCGGGAAACAAAAAGTTTCTCTCGTAACCAATGTAACAGCCGGTTTAATTGTAACAAGCGGTTCCAGTACAGTTTTACATACAGCCACATTTAATAATCTTGCGGTTACTACACCCGGTGGTGTAATTAATAAAACGATAGCTGCAACAGTCGATGAATTGGAATCAAAAGATTTTAAAATCTTTCCAAACCCGTCAACTGGTATTATTGATATTAGTTTACCTTTTACCGATCAAAAGCAATCTATTAGACTATTTGATATCAATGGTAAAATGCTGATGCAGGAAGCCGGTGTAAAAAACAGGAGACAGTTAAATCTTACTCATCTTCCAAATGGCATTTATTATTTACAATTAACGGAAGGAGTAAAGGCGAGTTACCGGAAATTTATTATCAGTAAATAATTTCAATTATATAGCATAAAAAAATCCTCCGATGTATTGGAGGGTTTTTTTTTGAAATAGTTTTTCTTAGTTACGGTTCAGACCGCCAGGGGCGTTCCGACCCTCTATTGAAACACATGCATTTTTACCGGCGGTTGTTTGGGGTCTGGTTTGGGCTGTGGCTTACGCAATGCTTTTTGTCGCAGAGTATAGTTAAAACTAAATAGGAAAAACCGGGGCACTACATTCGATCTTGTATCTTCAATATAATTATCACTACTTGTCCGGTTAATGCCTTTGCTCTGGTTCAATACATCATAAGCTGTTACTTTTAATTCGCCGGCTTTGTTTTTAAATATTTTTTTCGCCAGTGCCATATTCCATAAAAAAATATTTTGATTAAACCCTGTTGAGCGGCCTGCATTAATAAAATAATCTAAATCCGTAATCAGGAAAAAATCATTTTTAAACCGGTAATTGAAATCGGCTGACCAGGATTGTTTGAAATAATGTGTATTGGCTGATTGCTGAAAATCGTAATGCACTTTATTATAAACAAAACTGCCTGCAATACCCAGTTCATATTTGGGTTTACTGAAATTAAATCCGAAAGATTGATTAATCATCATCAATGTAGTAAAATTATTTTTACCATAAATACGACTTATATCCCGACTGTAATAAGCCATAGTGGAAATTGTAAGATTGCTACCATGCAGTTTTCTAAATGGAATGCCAAAACTGAACATACCAGAAGTATTAAAAGATCCATTCAGGTTTTCTGGTTTCATAATAAGTGCCACCGAACCGGAGGAATCAATTGTATTTACAATTTTATTCGTTGTGGTATTATAAGTAATGTTCGTATTGAAATAATGAAGTGTTTGCTGATTAAAACTATTGTAGCCAAAATTCAAGGCATGATTAAACTCCTGCTTCAATGAAGCATTACCTGTTTTTATTTGCAACGGGTTTGTATAATCCGGTACATCCTGCAATTGAGAAATATTAGGCGCATTGGTTCGGCCCCGATAAAAGAATCGAATATTTTTTGCACGGCTGATCGTATAATTAAAATTGGCGGTGGGGAAAATATTTACAAACTGTTGCCGGATCGTTGTATCCTTTCCGGTAAGGGCTTTTATACTTCGGGCTTCTAATTCACTTTGTTGTAAACCGACTCCCAACTGATAATTATATTTTGCTTTTTGTAAACGATAATTTGTACCGATGCGGTGAGATGTATTCTGGTAATTAAAATAATTGGTTTGAAAAAGATTTACCAAATCATACTTTGTTGTTACCGGATTAAAATCATATGTTTTTTTATCCGATACGTTTGTCGCGTCTGAATATGCATAGTTAAACTCAATTATTTTATTTACACCCAAAGGCTCAGTATATGATGTACTAACTGTGTTCGATTTGTTATTACCAAGCTGCAGGTTCTGTTGATTATAGTTTATAAAATTTACAACAGCACCACTACTATTATAAGTAGTAATCGGGTTAAAGCTCAAATTGTCGCCTTCATTTTCTGTATAACCATTTCTCCAACCCAAAGTAAATGTTCTGCCTCTTACTTTAAACCGCTTGCGGTATAATAATTCTCCAGAATAATTGGTGGCATCTTTTACATCCGTTCTGCCAGAAGTGGCTGTAATAGCAATATACTTAGCCGTAGCTTCTGAGAGGGTTGATAACGTATCCGAATAAAAATTATTCGATTTCTGAAAACTCAGGTTGGCTGTATATAAAACAGAATTGGCAGAGTCAATATTATATTCCCACCTGGCATTTACACGGTGATTATCATTTTTATTTCTTGTATTACTCGTTGCATTGGCCGCAGAAGATGAATCGCCGGGAAATGAATATTGCTTAAAACTGTTCTGACTTAAAAAATATTCGCTGTTAGAAAAATAATAACTGGTTCTGAAATCAATTTTACTTCCCCACATATCATTATAATTTAACCCGGCAGATTTTGGAACACTGATACCATTGCTTACACCCCCACCTCCTGCAACAGAAGCTAAACTGGTTGAAGATCCACCCTGGCTGAATTGTGTATTGCCAGAAGAACCATCGTTGAAACTATAACTCTGTTTATTGGTATTACTGGCTGAAGCAAGGATAGAAATTTTTTGTTCATCACGAAAACGGTTATACGATATATTTCCTTCGTAGCGGTTATCAGTACCTCCACCTGCTGTCATTCTTCCGAAGTCGCCCCTGTTTTTATCTTTCTTTAATTTTATATTGATGGTTTTCGAACGGCTTCCATCATCAATTTTTGTAAACTTTGCCTGTTCACTCATATCATCATACACTTGTATCTGATCTACCATATCGGCTGTTATATTTTTAGTAGCCAATTTAGGATCGTTGCCAAAAAATTCTTTCCCGTTTACATATACCTTCTGCACAATTTCGCCCATTGCACTAATTGTCCCATCTTTCTGTACTTGTATTCCAGGCAGTTTTTTCAAAACATCTTCTACTGTTGCATCAGGTCGTGAATTAAATGCACCCGGTTTAAAAGATAGTGTATCGCCATGCATACGAATTGGTGCTGCATCGGAAACAGTTACACCCTCCAATGTTTTAAATCTTTTTTGCATACTCAATTCACCTGCATCAAAAATTCTTTTTTCTTTTGAAACAGAAAAATTCAAAATAAAATTTTCATACCCGGTATAGGATGCCATAAGAAAATAATCACCCATATTCAGGCTTCTTATTTCAAACATTCCTTTTTTATCCGTCATAATAAAACCGGCAAATGAAGAATCGCTTCTGGACATTACAGAAACAGTTGCAGCTGACAGTGATTGTTTTAGTGCTGTATCAACTAATTTCCCTTTAACAATACCATTGCTTTGGCTGTAGGAAATAGAATAGGCTGACAGGAGAAATAAGGAAAGGATCAGGCTTCTCATCAATTGGATTTGTGGATTCAAAGATAATTGATGATTTCCAATATGCATAAAACACAAGAATTCCTCAATTATCCTTTCTCTAAACGAAATTCAAGGATACTTAATTGCATTAAATCGAATTGTTTAACGGTTAAAATTGAAATTAAAAATCAGAGTTTATTTAAAAATATCGTCGCTGATTCCTTTATTGATTAAATAGTCAGAATACTTTATTTCCACCCTGCCCTTTTTCTCATTTTTGTTAGCTTCCGAATTATCAGAGCCATTGTCATAATCAATGGTAACTCCTTTTGGAAGTTTGTATTCTTTTATATTAAAAACAAATTCCACTTTATCGGGTAGTGCCCAGTTTTTTTGTTTGTCATAGCTCATCGTTAGCTCGTAGGTGCCATTATCTTTTGATGTAATTACTGATTTCATGACCAACATTTCTGTTTCATCTATATATAATGTGGCACGGGAAATTTCATTCTTATCATCTAACGGGAAAATTTTTATAACCTGGCAAATTTTCCCATTTGCTTTTTCTTTACCGCCATCAAATATTTCATAATCCGTTAAGCCCAATACATTGTTCAGATTAATATTCACTGTTCCTTTGGGTATTAATGAAATGCCTTTTTCATTTTTTATTCTGAGTTTATCGGGCTTTTTATAATATACTTTTACGGTAGCCACAGGAGCTTTTATAAAAATTACATTGGTTCTTAATTTACCGGTAGCAGAATAATCATTTACTTTATCGTATTTCTCTTTTACTTTTTTCAGCGTTTCATTTATTTCACTGTTTTTTTGAAAGCTGAAAGCCATTAAGATAATTCCTGCAAAAATTATTTTTTTTATCATGCCAAATTTTTTAACTCAATATTTCTTTTCGTTTAAAATACTGCACCGTTACCAATAAAAACAAGCCGATATAAGTCAGCAATATCAAAGCACTCTTCACTATAGCAAAAGGATTTTCAACAGACCCATTGATTGTATTTCCTTCGGCATCAGTTACTACATAAAAAAATCCTTTCCAACCAAGCATATGCGATGTAAAAGAATAGGGAATAATTGTTTCTTTAAATACCGGCACTTTTAATTGCTCTATTATGGTAAATACAATTATTATACAAACCGTAGCTACAATGGGTCCTATTGAATTTTCTGAAAATGCAGAAAGCATGATGGCTAATGCTGCAATGGTGGTAAGTGCTAATCCGGCAAATAAGAATGCGGCGAGAAAACGCCAGAACACATCATAGCCGTTCATAATATGCACTGCATCTTCTTTAAATACCATCAAATCGTTAGTTCCAAAAATGAGCATGCTTAAAAACAAAGCCAGTAATGCCATCCAGATCAACAAAAGAAAAACATAAACAGTGCTTGCAGCAAATTTTGCCAGTACTATTTCGGTTCTTGAAACAGGTTTGCCGACAAGCAACCGTAAAGTACCCGGCCCTGCTTCGCCGGAAATCATATCACCTGCTATTAAAGCGATAAGCAACGGAACATGTATTAAGATGGTATGCAAAACCATTACACATACAAAATAACCATTCATTATTTTTTCATAAGGTATATCGAAACTGTCGGACTGACTGTCTAAAAAAAGTTCAACAAAATCCTGTCCGTTTATTTTTAATGCAAACTGAATCAATAAAATGATAACTGCTATAGCACCAAATGAAATATACGTTCTGGGGCGTTTAAAGATTTTGAACAATTCTATTTTAAATAATTTCCAGAACATTAATGCTGCGTTTTTGATAAAAAATAATCTTCTAATGAATGTTTGGGATGAATACTGATAACTGAAATACCAGCATTCACTAACTGACGATTAAATTCAGGGATTAATTCTTTCTTCATTTCCAGCTTCATTCTGCCATCTTCTATTTCTTTAAAATTCTTTTTCCAGGAAGAAGTTTTAATAAAATTTTCTGTTGCACTGATATCTGTTGTTTCAAGTTCTACAATTGTTTGCTCCGGGTTTATTAAATCACCCATTCTCCCTTCCACAATTTTTTTCCCTTTATTTATTATTAATAAGGAATCGGCAATCAATTCCATTTCGCTTAGCAAATGCGATGAAATAAATACTGTTTTCTTTTCTTCGCTGCTCAGGCGCAATATTAATCTGCGTATATCGGCAATACCCTGCGGGTCCAGCCCATTGATGGGCTCATCAAGAATTACCAACTTTGGATTATGTACTAATGATACGGCTATCCCAAGACGCTGCTTCATGCCCTGGCTAAATGTTTTTATTTTACTGTTTGCACGGTCGGCAAGTCCTACATTATCTAATTGCTTTATTAAATCTTTCGTGGAAAGTTTTACGCCACTGATAATTCCAAAGATGCGCAGGTTCTCCAGAGCAGTGAGATATTTATATAAATCAGGTTTTTCAATGATAGCACCTGTACTAAGTAAAATTTCTTTTCGGTGCTGTTGTAAATTCATTCCGAAAATTTCAATATTTCCGGAATCGGGTTTAATGAGTGTAAGTAACATGCGGATGGTAGTTGATTTACCTGCGCCGTTCTGCCCGAGAAATCCGTAAACTTCACCGGGATGTACGCTGAAGCTTAGATCATCTACAGCCTTCACATCACCGAATGACTTACAAAGATTATTTACTGTTATTATTAAAGACATCTGATTGATTCGATGCAAATGTAAATGCTTTGTGTTGCAAACAAACGCTTTAGATAAATTTGATAGTTATAAATAAGCAAAACTCCGTTAAGTGATTTTACTTATTAGTAAAACTATCATCCATACTTTTACTTTTCAAAAATAGAAATTTCACTTAGTAGTAGTACGGAGAAATAAACTATTTTATAATTTTTAAAAAAATTACTTCGTAAAAACTTGCAAGGACTCATACGTGATAGTATGTTTGTTCTCGCATACGGAAATCAACATAGTCGAACGAAAAAATACGATTACTGATTTCTGAAAATGCTTAACTTAATTCAACCCTTAGAAAATGAAAAAAACTTTTACCCTTTGTGCCCTTGCTATTGCAACCTTCACAATCAATGTAAACGCCCA
>JANPEU010000168.1:0-5044 GCA_031423175.1 Bacteroidota bacterium | reverse complement strand
GATGCGTGGGCATTGTGCTTAGCCTACCAACAACTCTGCTATGAGGCTCTACCATTTTCAAATATAGTTAATCTCGAAAATGTGTAAGAAATCCCCAGTTATCAATTCCGGCTTTATATAAAAGAGCTGAAGAATATTTATACTCTGTTGGATAAGTACATAAACCTGCACGTACAGGGTTTTCAGTTTCTTCGGGGTCTTCCTCTTTTCGAACTAAGTGATGTGTCCACGAGGGGTTTCCCGTGAGCTGGCATGAAGCAGTGCAGGAACCCCTCGCTGTAAAGACTCTCCTCAAAAGGTATCCTATGGTCAAATCTAAAGAATTCTGAAATCAAAATGTTCATAGTTTCACCTTATTTGAAGTCCTCAATAAATCGGGGTTGCAGCTAAACACACCCCACACACGGCACCCCCCCTTAGACATTTTCCTTTTATTATAGAAATTTAATTGAAGACCCCGAAGGAACTGAAACGGTTTATCAGAACTGTGACTAAAAATTTAAAAAACTTAAATAAATTTGCACCAACTTTGAACTACGAAGGGTTTAGTAAAGGCTTTGTTAAACTAAACCGGTGGTATTGAACAATTAAAATTGCATCGGTAAATTGCATTCATTAAAATAAATTTTTAAAACCCCACGAATATGAAACTGAAACAAATTGTATTGATTGCAGGCATCAGTGCTGTATCGGCAATCAGTAGTGTATGGATTTATGGAAAACTAATCCGCAAAGGCCCCGCAGCTTTTGTACAAACAACTGAGTCAGGAAAAATGCCAGTGAACTATGCCGGATTTACAGGAGTTATTTCTGATGGAGCAGGACCGGTAGATTTTACAAAAGCAGCAGAAGCGGCAGTACCCGCAGTAGTACATATTAAAACAAAAACTGCTGCAAAAAAAGTTTCGAATGAATTACCAAGAAGCCGCAACCGGAATGGTGGTAGTATTGATAATTTTTTCGATCAGTTCTTCGATTTCGGACCGCAGATCATACCCGAACAACAAGCATCGGGTAGTGGAGTTTTGATTGCCGAAGATGGATATATCGTAACAAACAATCATGTAATATCCGATGGTGGCGAAGGTATAGCAGAAGAAATAACGGTAACACTCCACAATAAAAAATCCTTTAAAGCAAGATTGATTGGCAGAGATCCAAGCAGTGATTTAGCAGTATTAAAAATTGATGGCACCGGGTTTCCTTTTATGATCTATGGAAATTCAGATAATGTAAAACTAGGCCAGTGGGTAATGGCAGTTGGCTATCCCCTTACACTGGAAACTACGGTTACTGCTGGAATTATAAGTGCAAAAGGAAGAACAATTGGTATTAACAGCCGTCAAAGCCGTACACCAGTTGAAGCATTTATACAAACTGATGCAGCTATCAATCAAGGAAACAGCGGTGGTGCATTAATAAATACGGATGGACATCTTATTGGAATCAATTCTGCAATATTGGCACCGAATGGTACCTATGCAGGTTATGGATTTGCAATACCAGTAAATATTTCCCGTAAAATAGTAAACGATCTTATTCAATTTGGTAATGTAAAACGTGGCTTCCTTGGCATTTCATATATACCTATTGAATCAGAAAATGAAAAAGAAGTAAAAAAAGCGGGCATTGCCGATGGACAAGGTGTGTATGTGAGTGCTGTACCAAGCGATGGCGCTGCATCAAAAGCTGGAATTAAAAAAGGTGATGTGATTACAAAAGTGAACAGCAATATTGTATCAAATGGTTTGGAAATGAGTGGACAGATTGCTCAATTTAAACCCGGTGATAAAGTTCCTGTTGTATATACAAGAGCTGGGAAAGAATATACAACCAATGTTGAGTTGAAAGAATCTGCTGGCAAACTGGATATCGTTGAAGTGGCAACGATCAATCAACGACTCGGGGGTATATTAGAAAATCTATCAAAAACAAAAGCGGAAAGCTATAATATAGATGGAGGCGTAGTAGTAAAAACAATTACTTCAGGCGGTGCATTAGCCCGTGCAAGAATGGAAGAAGGATTTGTAATAACCAGCGTAAACGGACGTGAAGTAAAAAATATAGAAGACCTTACAAAATTGATTACAAGTAATAATGTAAGACTCGAAGGTTTTTATCCCGGATACGACGGCACCTATACTTTCCCTCTGAATTTGAAGGATGAATAATGCTTTTTTGAATCAATAATTAAAAATGCCGGATTGCTTAATCCGGCATTTTTAATATGTATATGCAAAATAAGATCCTCTCGACTTAATTATAAAATACAACAGATTCCCATGCGGATAGGTTAAAATGTTTTTCATTCGTAAAATCAATTCTCCCTTCAGTAAATAAATTTTTAAACTCCCCCGAAACCCTGTCATCAATAATTTCAAATGGAATATTATTCTTATCAGACAAATTTAAAATAACCAATACTTCGCTAAAACCATTCTTTCTTAAATAAGCAAACCGATTTTCATCATCCGTAGTTTTGATTCGATAAGTGGTAACATGCTTATCAGCAGAACGAAGAGCCGGATGTATTGAATGCAGGTGCAATAATTTTTTATAAAAATTATGCAACTGATTTTCGCCAATCCATTTGATCGGATCTTTTTCAAAAAATTTCAATGAATCATAAATAGGCAGCTCTTGTCCGCTATAAATTAATGGAATGCCATTCCAGGTGGCACAAAGAACTGCAAAGGCTTTTGAAGCTTCACCCATTCTTTTATACTCACTGCCACTATGAGAGTTTTCATCGTGGTTTGATGTAAAAAATAAACGCATCGCTTCTTTTGGAAAAGCCGAATCATATCGATACAAGACAGCATCTAATCCATGAATCGTTGTTTCCTTTTTCCAATAAGCTTCCATCGTATGCAAAAACTCCCAGGTATAACTTGCATCAAATGCTTCATGATAATTGGGTTCTTCAGTTTCTGCCAACCAGAATAATTTTTTTTCTTTATCCAAAGTTCTTCTTGCAGCTTTCCAGAAATCGAGTGGTACCAGGTGTGCCATATCGCAACGGAAGCCATCAATATTAAAATTGGTAACCCAAAATTTCATGGCATCAATCATTGCAAACCACAAATCCTTATTTTCAAAATTCAAATCAATCACATCTGCCCAGTCAGGAAAAGGTGGACGAAAATTCCCCTGCTCATCTTTGGTAAAAAAATCGGGATTTGTTTTAGTCCATATATGATCCCATGAAGTATGATTTGCCACCCAATCGATAATTATTTTAAATTCCATTTCTTGAGCTTGCATTACTAACGATTTAAAATCATCCAGCGTACCATATTCAGGATTTACAGCTGTAAAATCACTGATAGAATAATAGCTTCCCATTACTCCCTTACGGTTTAGTATGCCAATTGGCTGCACCGGCATCAGCCAAAGTGTATGCACACCCATATTTTTTAAACGTGGTAAATGTTTTGCAAAAGCAGTAAAGGTTCCTTCTTCAGTGTACTGCCGAAGATTGACTTCATAAATATTTGTAGTATGCGCCCAGTCAACCGTTTCAAAATGTGAATTCATGAATTTAAAACCGATTTTAGTTACGGTGAAAATAAGGAATGATAACAGAAGTTAGAAAACTGGGTTAATTCTTATTTTGAGGTGCTATCGATCTCTGATTACGAATTGTGCACTAAAATTCTGTTAACGAGTTTTGAACCACAATAGGCACATAGAAACATAGGGCTTCACATAGAATACAAAGAAATCTATGTGTGTATTTCTATGTACCTATTGTGTCTCTTGTGGTTCAAATATTTCCATAGCACCTCAAAATAAGAATTAGCCGAAAAATGAAAACAGAATTTCATCTCAGACATCTATCTTTAATTTGCCTGCATACTACAGGTAACTTCTTGCTTCTTTCTTACATTTGCAAAGTGAAACAATTTGAAGTTCCCCTATTCTACCGAAGCCCGTTGATTACCGCAATTAAAAAAAAGCGGAAAGAAATTGATAAGATGAAGAAGGACTTCACTCCCACCCTTCTTGATTTTGGCCCTCTTCAAATCTATCTTGCCCGTCATTTTGGTTTTTGCTATGGTGTGGAAAATGCAATTGATATTGCCTTTCGGACTGTAGAAGAATCCCGCAGAAGCGGGACCGGCAAAAGAATTTACCTGCTAAGCGAAATGATACATAATCCCCAGGTGAATGCAGACCTTCAGGCACATGGGATTCAGTTTATGCAAGATACCTATGGCAAACAATTAATTTCTTTCGATGAAATAAACAAGGATGATATTGTAATCATTCCGGCGTTTGGCACTACACTCGAAATAGAAGAACGATTAAATAAAAAAGGAATTCAAACGGAAAAATATAATACGACCTGCCCTTTTGTTGAAAAAGTATGGAACCGAAGTGAAGAGATTGCAAAAAAGAATTACACGATTGTAATTCATGGCAAGCCAAATCATGAAGAAACAAGAGCAACATTTTCTCATGCAGCAGCCAATGCCGCTTCGGTTGTGGTAAAAAATATGGGTGAAACAAAAGAGTTAGCAAAATATATTACGGGTGAAAAAGCATTTGATAATTTTTATTCGGAGTTTGCCGGACAATATTCAAATGGTTTTGATGCAGTAAAAGATTTACAACGAATCGGAGTAGTAAATCAAACTACTATGCTTGCCAGTGATACACAAGCCATCTCCGATTTTTTAAAACAAACCATGCAGCAACACTTTAGTTTGGATGAAAAAAATATTGAAGAACGATTTGCCGATACCCGGGATACGCTTTGCTATGCTACCAACGATAATCAAACAGCTGTAACAGGTATGTTAGAAACTCAAGCGGATTTAGCAATTGTTGTTGGCGGATACAATTCTTCCAATACTTCACATTTGGTAGAACTCTGCGAAGAAAAATTACCCACCTATTTTATCAATAATGAAGAGAAAATAATTTCAGCGAAAGAAATACGCCATTATAATTTTCATGCTAAAGAAGAAATAATAACGACGGGCTATCTGCCACAAAAAAATCCAGTTAAGATTTTAATCACCAGCGGCGCATCTTGTCC
>JANPEU010000167.1:0-5906 GCA_031423175.1 Bacteroidota bacterium | reverse complement strand
GCGTTTTATACTTTTCACTAAAGTGTTCTATTTCGCTATGGATCCCTGCATTTATTGCTGCATCAATTATTTTTTCGTTTGGTTCATTTACACCAAAGCCAATATTATTTTCAACCGTTTCACTGAAAAGAAAAACATCCTGTGGCACATAGCCTGTTTGTTCTCTTAACGAATTTATATTCCAATCTTTAATATTTACGCCTTCTATTAATATAGTTCCACTCGTCGTATCATACATTCTTAACAGCAATTGAGCAATGGTAGATTTTCCGCTTCCGGTTTTACCAATGATGGCAATTTTTTCACCTTGGTTGATTTTAAGATTAAAATTTTTCAACGCCTGAATGCCCGTATGCGGATAAATAAAATCAACATTTGAAAATTCTACATTCCCTTTAATGATTTTTTCATTTGTTAAACTTTTATTTTGAATTGAAGGTTCGGTTTGCAAAAACTCATTCAGTCTTTTTTGTGATGCGGCAGCACGTTGTATCATACTTGCAGTAAGCCCAATAGCACTTACCGGAAAAGTAAGCATGGTAACATATAAAACAAATTCAACTATAGTACCCAATGTAATTCCATACGCATTATTAATATAATAAATACCTCCCATCATAACAGTTACTAAAATGCTTAAGCCAATTAAAAGTGTAATAGAAGGAAAGTAAATTGCTTCCACTTTTGCCAGTCCAATTGCATTCTGCCGGTACTCTTCGCTTTTTTTGGTAAAAAATCCGAGCATCGCATTTTCCTGAACAAACGATTTAATAACACGAATGCCCGAATAGGATTCTTGAGAATGTGTTGTTAATTCTGAAAGCAGTGACTGGTTTTTTTCACTACGCTTATTGATAATATTATTTACAAAATAAATAGCTATAGCCAGTAAGGGTAAGGGTGCAAGTACATACCATGTTAGTGCAGCATTGGTCATAAACATAAAATAAACACTGAGTGAAATAATGGAGACCAGGTTCACAACATACATAACCGCAGGCCCGGTAAACATTCTTACCCGGCTTACATCTTCTGAAATACGGCTCATCATATCTCCCGTATTATGCATTTTAAAAAATGCGGTATCTAATTTTTGGTAATGCAGAAATACTTCATTCTTTTGATCGAATTCAATATGCCGGCTCATTACAATAATTGTTTGCCGCATCAGGAAAAGAAAAAAACCGCGAAGCAATGCAAGTACAAGAATAGTAATACCGCAAAAGGCCACAACATTTCCGGGGTTGATACTTTCCATCCATTTTACAATTAATCTCCCGGCACCGGTATAGACAGGAGGATTTTCAGGCGGACTATAACCGGGGAGATTCAATGTTTTTTGAACAAAGTCAATTACAAATTTTGTAACCTGGGGGGCTAACACACCAAAGTAATTGGAAAGGAAAATAAAAATAATACCGATAAAAAACCGGACACGATATTTCCAGAAATATTTATTAAGGGCTTTAAGTTGCTTCAAAAGGCAGTATTTTTTCCGAAGATAGTTTTTTGAAAGAAGAACTTTTGCTCCGGCTATCAATTATTAACTAATTGTTTTTACCCGGTATGTTTTGCAAATATCCGTCTTCCACTCTCCCCACTTTGCCTTAACTTTGCACCATATTTCTTTGCTATGAAAAAGATGCATATTATACTCCTTGTTCTTATTGCAGTTTCCATTGCCATATTGATAAGTTTTCTGAAAGTGGCCTCCTCTTACGATTCTTTTGCTAATGCAAAAGAAAACCCCGGAAAGTTTATGCATGTAATTGCAAAATTGGATAAAACTATTCCGATTGAATATGATCAATTAAAAGATCCGAATTTTTTAGGATTTCATGCAGTAGACTCCTCAGGTACGGTTGTAAAGGTTATTTATCGAAAAGGGAAGCCTGATAATCTTGAAAGCAGTGAACGCTTAGTATTAGAAGGAAAATATAAAGATGGTCAGTTTGAGTGTAATAATATTATGATGAAATGCCCGTCGAAGTATAAAGAAGACATGAATGCGGCAGAAAAGAATATACAGTCTGCAGTTGGCAATCAGCAGCCATCAAATTGAAACAATCGTTTTTTCAATTTGAAATATTAAATTTTAAATATTAAATAAAAAAATGGATTATATAGGTGAGCATTTAGTACCGGGAAAACTGGGACATTTTTTTATCTATCTATCGCTTGTATCATCCCTTGTTGCCACAGTATCTTATTTTTTATCAGCGCAATCAAAAAATATTGAAACAGCAACCGGATGGAAAAAACTTGCCCGATTATCTTTTATAACTGAAAGCATTTCCGTTTTATCCATTTTCATTATTCTGTTTTACATTATTTACAATCACCTTTTCGAATATAAATATGCATGGCAGCATAGCAGCCTTTCTTTAGAATTCAAATACCTGCTTGCCTGTTTTTGGGAAGGCCAGGAGGGTTCTTTTCTTTTATGGAGCACCTGGCATTGTGTGCTGGGTTTGATAATCATAAAAACTGCAAAAAATTGGGAAGCTCCCGTGATGACAATAGTAAGTTTTGCTCAGTTTTGTTTGGCTACAATGATTGCAGGTCTTTATTTATTTGGTAGTAAATGGGGCTCTAATCCTTTTGAATTACTACGGAATTCCGGTGTATTAGATAACGCACCGGCTATGCATCTTGAAATGGATCCCTCAAAAGCGTTGCGAACAGATTATTTAAGTTTTATAAAAGATGGGAATGATTTAAATCCATTGCTTCAAAACTATTGGATGGTGATTCATCCCCCGGTATTATTTCTGGGCTTTGCTTCTTCTATTATTCCATTTGCATATGCCATTTCTGGATTATGGAAAAAACAAAATGGTGTTTCGTCTGCAGCAGATTGGATAAAACCAGCTCTGCCCTGGACATTATTTTCTGTTGCATTTCTTGGTACAGGAATTATGATGGGTGCTATGTGGGCTTATGAATCGCTTACATTCGGCGGCTACTGGGCATGGGATCCTGTTGAGAATGCTTCATTAGTTCCGTGGATAGTGACTGTAGCGGGTGTACACACCTTACTTATTTACAAACATACCGGCAGGGCATTATCTGCTACCTATTTATTTTTAATACTCGGGTTTATTCTGGTATTGTATTCCACTTTTTTAACACGTAGCGGAATACTTGGCGACACATCTGTTCATTCATTCACCGATCTCGGTATGAATGCACAACTCTACTTACTGCTTTATTTATTTTTATGGGGCACAGCTATCTTAACTGCAAAAAATAAAGATCAAAAAATATATTTCTCTGTTTCAGCTATTGTATTACTCTTGTTATCGAAATATATTTCTATACCAGCAATTCCATTCATATCTGTTTTAAGTGGGTTGGGTGCATTATGTTATAATATTTTCAGTCAACCCAGTTTGATTAAAGAAGAAGAAAAGGGATCGTCAAGAGAATTCTGGATGTTCATAGGGTCATTAGTTTTATTTTTATCCGCATTGGTTATTATTACTATTACTTCGGTGCCCGTGTTCAATAAAGTATTTAATATAAAAATAGCAATGCCTGAAAAGATTGCACATTTTCATAATAGCATTCAGATTTTTGTAGCTATTATCATTGCTTCCCTTTCAGCAATTGCACAATATCTGCGTTACAAGCAAACTGGTTTTTCTTTTTTCCGTAAAAAAATACTGATCCCATTTATTTTATCCGTTCTTATTGTTTCGATCGTTTTATTTTTTGGAGAAATAAATTATAATCTGGAAGGTGTTGGTTTTATGGCTGCAATATGGATTGCAGTTGCACTCAGCATCTTTACCATCCTTTCCAATTTTAGTTATATCTGGTTAGGCATAAAAGGCGATTTGAAAGTTGCAGGTGCTTCGGTTGCTCATTTTGGATTTGGCCTGGTATTGCTTGGTATTCTTATATCATCATCAAAAAAAGAAGTGCTTTCAAATAATATAAATGGAATACCCGTTGCATTAGGCGAAAACGAAAACCCTTTGGAAAATCTTACGTTGATAAAGGGATTACCAACTGCCATGAGCAAATACACATTGACTTATGAAACAGATTCGGCGCATCCTAAAAAACAACAGTGGTATTATAATATTCGTTTTCAAAGTAAAGATGGTAAAGAAAATTTCGTTTTAAAACCTGATGCATTTATTAACTATAAAGGCAATGAAGGATTGATGGCAAATCCAAGTTCAAAACATTATTTAACGCATGATGTTTTCACCTATATCACTTCCTTGCCCAATCCCGAAAAAATGACCGACACGACTAAATTTAAAAATCAATGGATGAAAGAAGGAGATACGGCCTTTTATTCGAATGGTTTTATAATTCTTGAAAAAATCAACTCAAGGGATAGCATTCCTCAACCCGGATTTGACCCAAAAGATAGTGCCACGGCTGCTACATTTAAAGTTTATTCAAAATACAATACTACTTATACAACAGACAAAGCATTGCTTATAAATAAACAAGGGCAATTACAATCCTATCCGGATACTGTTTATGCCGAAGGCCTTGTTTTCAAAATAAATAAAGTTGACGGCAACCGGGCTGAAGCTGCAATAAAAGATTCAAACTCCATTTTAAAATACATTACACTGAAAGCCTATAAGTTCCCAATGATTAATTTGCTTTGGGCTGGGGTTTTAATTACGGTTATTGGCACTTTGATGAGTATGATCCGGAGAATTTCTCAAAACAGGAGGTCAAGTTTGAAAGTTTAACTGTTCGGGATATTTTAAATTTATCTTCAAAAGAAAATCTCTATTTGGCCCTGAGAGCCGATTAAACTCTTAAACTAGCAAACTCTTACAAAAGCGGGCAGCATTCCCAAACATTTAACTGTCTTATTTCTGTATTCTACCAGTAAGATTTTCTAACTTTGAGAAACACTATGCGATTTTTTAATTTTAAAATATTAAGCACCTTCATACTGGTATTTAGTTTTACGCCTGCTCAAAATTTATTTGCACAGGAAACAAATGATACCACCCTTCTTCCCATACCATCCTATGCAGAACGTGCAAAAAAATGGGGACCAAATGATACCATCCTAACCAGTGCAATCTGGTATAAAAATGAAATGTTTCCCTACCAGGAATTAGAAATGGTCTGGGTAAGTAACCTGAGTGATAAAAAATTAAGAAAGCATATTGAAGAATGGACAAGGCTTCGCAATGCGGTTTATGTTACCTATCCTTATGCCCGGGTAGCGGGTGTAACAATCAATGAAATAAATTTTCAATTAAAAGATATAACCAATAAAAGTAAAAGAAAAGAAATTATAAAATCAAGAGAAAAAGAATTACGAAAACAATTTACCCAGCCGCTCGAAAACCTATCTGTTTATCAGGGGAAAATTTTAATGAAATTAATTAACCGGCAAACTGGCAATGATTGCTATGAAATCTTAAAAGAATTTAAAGGAGGGTTAAATGCACGGCTTTATCAAACAGTCGCTTTTTTCTTTGGTAGTAATCTGAAACAAAACTGGGATATTGCAAAAAAAGATGACCGGCAGATTGAAAATATAGTAAATGAAATAGATGGAAGTTGGTACAATAACCCATACCGCCCACTCATCAGATAATTTAAAATTGAAAATTTTAAATTGCAAATTTAATATCTTACATCAAATTTTTTTTGAATGAAACTTGACATACTCGCAATCGGTGTGCATCCTGATGATGTGGAACTTGGATGCAGCGGCACCATCCTGAATGAAATAAAAAATGGAAAAAAAGTTGGCATTCTTGATCTAACGCAAGGCGAATTAGGATCAAGAGGAACAATTTTCACGAAGATGTACACCTAAGATCATCGCAGCAGCAGCAGCCTCGTTGTATCTTGTATCAATTGTTCCTCTTGATCCTAATTCGCCTTGCGTTAGATCAAGAATGCCAACTTTT
>JANPEU010000166.1:0-2158 GCA_031423175.1 Bacteroidota bacterium | reverse complement strand
GTACACATTAAATGGGGAAGCAATTTTACCGCACTTACACTTACCGGCGATTGGTGGCGGCTTTTTACAAGTGTGTTTATTCATTTCGGGGTGATCCATATACTTATGAATATGTATGCGCTGTATATGATCAGTGTTTACCTGGAACCGATGCTGCGGGATAAATTGAATGATACAAATGATGAAACGGTAATGAAACAACTCAACAGCACAATTCAGGAAATAGACAAACTTATGACCGAGCTTGTTAAACTGCAATAAAAATCACCAAACAGATTTTATTTTATAAACAGAACAGGAAACCAGGGTTGAATAAACAGCATCGCTGAACACCTCTATACCCGTATCCTTTTCGCCGGGAAATATTTGTGTGGTAAATACCCGCTCTCCACCATTTACAAAAACCTCAACGATACTATTATCAACGAAAATTCGTAACCGGATTTTATTCCCCGCAAATGAATAGGGGATTTCAAACTTGTTTAGCGTTGAAAAATTTTTATTGAAAGATTGATTGGCGGTTTTACTCCTGTCAATGTACAAAACCTTTTTATAGGTATCGTACCCAACTTCAAAAGCATGATTATTACCCGCCGCCAGGCGAACTCCTGCAATCGCATTATCATTGGCTTGTATTACAACTTCCATTTCAAACTGCTGTAAATTCAAAGGCAGATCAATCGTTTTTTCAATGATCCTGGTTTTAGTGGAATAGACCAACTGCCGCAGCGTTTTTATTTTTTCAACTGGTTTTTGAATTAGTATCCATTCACCATTTATTTTTTTTACACTTAGCGATCTGGGAATTGACATTGCTCCTTTCCAGGGTGTAGTTGGAATATCATTTGCATAGTTCCAGTTATTTAACCATCCAATTGCTGTTGGCTGATGTGATGCAGGCAATTGCCCGTAAGTAATGGCCGCATAATAATCCGGACCATAATCAGGACGGTAAATTTTATCTGCGGGATTTTCGTTTATAAATTTTTCGCCGTCAAACTCACCAACAAAATATTGCATGGATGCATTCTGCGATGTTTGCAACAACCATTTCTTTTTGCCGGGCATACCTTCAATGGGAACCTGCGTTAAATCGGGACACTCCCATACACCGCTTGTATCTCCTGCGGGACCAAAATCACTCAAATGATTCCACTCTTTTAAATTTTTAGATGAATAAAATTGTACAAAATGCTCTATCGGAAACATTAATGCCATTACCCAATATTTTTTTGGAGCATACCAGAAAATTTTAGGGTCACGAAAATCTTTTTTATGTAAATCAAGCACGGGGTTCTTATCATATTTTGTCCAGATAATTCCATCATCCAAACTATAAGCAATATGCTGCGATTGATTTTCATTTTCAATATGTCCGGTATAAACAGCAACCAATGGAGTTTGTCCCTTTTTCCCAAAGCCACTTGTATTATTTATATCAGCCACACAGGTTCCGGAAAAAATCATGATACCATTTTCTTCCGGTATTGCTATGGGTAAATGTTTCCAATGAATAAGGTCTTTGCTGACTGCATGTCCCCAGGTCATATGCCCCCAAATATTATCAAAGGGATTGTGTTGGTAAAAAAGATGGTATTGCCCTTTATAAAAAACAAGACCGTTCGGATCGTTGATCCAGTTTTTGGGTGTTGAAAAATGAAACTGGGGCCTGTATTTTTCTTTATATAAATTATCCTGGGCATTGGATAAAAGTGATATAGAAAGATGGAATAATAATAATAATATTTTCATGTTTTATTTTTTACCACTAAGAACACGAAGCGTGAACACAAAGGACGCAAAGTTATAATACCAAACGCTTGATTCCATTTTTCAACAATGTAACATTAAAATTAATAAGCAGACCCAACCTGTTGCCTGAAAGCTTAAGATAAGTTAGTACTTGTGCCGTATGTATATCCGTTAAAGCATCTACCGATTTTATTTCAACAACCAGTTTGGTTTCTACCAAAAGATCAATGCGGTATTTGATGTCAAGCTTAACAGTTTCATAAATTAGCGGAAGCGGCTTCTCTTTCTCAACCCGATATTCTGCTTTAGCAATTTCATAAAATAAACATTCTTTATAGGAAGATTCCAATAAGCCCGGACCAAGTCCTTTGTGTACTTTTATAGCAAGTCCGATTACTTCATTCGA
>JANPEU010000165.1:0-2098 GCA_031423175.1 Bacteroidota bacterium | reverse complement strand
CAGGATAGCAAATCTTACTGATTACCAAAAATTTGCTTTCAATGAACAGCTTCGATTAAAAAAACTGGATGAAGAAAAAACAGCGTATGCAAATAGAATGCCACCCAGCACCGCAAGTAAGCCAAGCATATTCATTCTATTTGCATACGCTGTTTTTTCTTCATCCAGTTTTTTTAAGCGAAGCTGTTCATTGAAAGCAAATTTTTGGTAATCAGTAAGATTTGCTATCCTGGCATTTTTTAAACTGTCATTTAATTTATACGCTAAGCTTTCATATTTGTAGGCATTATCTTTATCATTATTTAAATTATACACATTAGAAAGACTTCTATATGCACCCACCAGATTATCATCAGGTGTGCCAACCAGTAGAGCTGTTTCCATTGCCTTTTTTGCATAAAAAAGGCTTGAATCTTTATTATTTTGCCTAAGGAACATAGCAGAAATGATATTGTAGGCTATTGGCAATCCAACGAGTTCCTTAACTGCCCAAAATATTGCAATTGACTTATTTACATAAATTAAAGCTGAGTCCAACATGCCTTTTTGCCCATATAATCGGGCAATAAAAAAATTAGAAAAGCCAACTCTGTTAAAACCTGCTTTAGCCCCTGTTTCAATGCTTTTTTTGAGAAATAAAATGGCTGAATCGGGGGACATTATAAAGGCAAGTCCTCTGCTGGAAATATATATTACCTTACCATTATTGATGGACTCCCCTAGTTTCAATGCCTCCTGTAAAGAGGCTTTATATTTTTCAGGTTCTCCCAAACTGCGCCACAGGTTTCCCATCATTTGGTAATTCATACCTAAAATGGTAATCCGAGCTTCATGGCTGTTTTTTGAATTAGAGAATGTCCATGGCTGCCAATTGTCTGCTTCATTTTTTTCATCACCCGCCATTTTCATAGATTCTGAATGGTATTCATAGGATTTCATGAGATTGCCTAAACCGTTTAAGACATACGCCGCCTGACTGTATGCATCGGCTTGCCATAATTTCATATCCAATTTTTTAGACAGTGCCAATTGTTGTTCGTGAAAATATAAACCACTGTCCCGTTTAATATCCTGGTAATAAAAACCCAGGCTGCGGTAGGCTGCCATCTTTAGGGTATCATTCCTTTCTGTTTGAACAGAACGTTTCAGGCTATCGGCTTGCTGTGCGGTTATGTATCCCCAGGTGGGGTCTATTTGTGCCATTGAGAATAAGGGCAGCAGACAAAGCAGAATTAGTTTTATAAATGATTTCATACAATTAATTTTTATTGTCTTCTTCACTTTGCAGCGTATTGTTTACAAGGGTTATTAAATCATTTTTATCGGGTAGGTACAATTGGTACTGGCTTACAAATAACTGGCTGTTTATACCATAAGTGGCATACTCTACAAGCAGTTCATCTTTATCTTTTGAAAATATAATGCCAATGGGTGGGTTATCGCCTTCTGTATTTTCTTCATTGGCAAAATAACCGAGGTACATATTCATCTGCCCAATATCATCATGCTGTACTTCGTTTATTTTTAAATCAATTAATACAAAGCATCGGAGAATGCGGTGGTAAAATACAAGGTCAACCCGGTAGTGCTTGTTGTTGATGGTCATACGGTATTGCCTGCCCACATAAGTAAATCCTTTGCCCAACTCCAGTAAAAATTGCTGCAGATTATTACACAAATGATTTTCTAATTCCTGCTCGGAAGGAAGTTGTTCTTCAGGAATTTTTAGAAACTCAAAAACATAAGGGTCTTTCAAAATATCTTTTGCAGATGTTATTTCTTGACCTTGTGCAGAGAGTTTTATAATTTCTTCTTTGTTTTTACTCAATGCTAGCCGTTGAAATAAGGCCGTGTTTTTCTGTCGCACCAATTCTCTTACATTCCAGTTTTCTAACTTTGTTTGCTTTTCGTAAAAGCTTCTTTCAAGTGGGTCATCTATTTTCAAAAATTCCACCACATGGCTCCAGCTCAATTGGTGCGACATTGTCGCACTATTTGGATAGGCCAGGTAAAACTGTCTGAACCGTTTTACATTACTGGCACTAAAACCCTTGCCATGCAGTAATGAAAGGTCTTTGGCTAAAGTGCTAATCAGTGC
>JANPEU010000164.1:0-2252 GCA_031423175.1 Bacteroidota bacterium | reverse complement strand
TTCATCATTTTCTTTTATCCAAAATACCTGGTGAAAAGGAGAATGGGCTCCGGTAATTTGATAGTGAATATAATTATCAATTACTCCGGCATCATCGCTTAACAATACAACATTGGATGCATTACGCAATGCAACCAGTTCTTCAGTAATAAAGGAAGGAAACCCTTTTTCAAAGGCAAAATCAATTTCTTTTTTTTGAATAAAATAAGTGGCGTTTGGGAAACTGAGGAATGAATGACCCAATACTTTATCTTCTTTACTTACACCCCCTGCATGATCTTTATGAAGATGTGTCATTAACACTTTTGTAATTGTTTTTGGGTCGACGCCTGCATTTATAAGATTTTGATGGATTTGAAGAGTGCCATTTTTATTTGTAAATCCCAATCCTGTATCTAACAACAAAACATCTTTTTCTGTAATGATAACAAATGGCTGAACTTCTACCAACAAACTACCAACTGGTCTTTGATTCAATTCATGTTTCTCGTCCTCAAACGGAACAAAGATTTTTGATTTATCAATTGTAAAAGTGCCTTCGCTGAGTGGTTTTATAATCATGAAGTAATTGAGAATTTGTAATTAGGAATTTGTAAAAATAACCGATTAGCTGATTAACCAATTTTCCTTTGAGTCTTGTGACCAAATTCCAAATTACCAATTACAAATTACCTACCTGAGCACCATCTGCCTGTCCGCATCTAATCGAATTAAAATAAAAAGTAAAATTGCATTCGTAAGTAGTGAGGTACCTCCATAACTCATAAATGGAAGGGGAATTCCGATTACAGGTGCAAGCCCAACTGCCATTGCTACATTTATTACAATATGAAAAAAGAAAACAGCACCAACGCCATATGCATAACACCGGCTGAATGTACTTCGTTGCCGTTCGGCCATTGTAATAATTCTAAAAAGCATAATTAAAAAAATGCCAAGTACAACAACAGATCCGATGAAGCCAAATCCTTCGCCGATCGTATCAAAAATAAAATCGGTACGTTGAGCTGGCACAAAACCATAGCGGGTTTGAGTTCCTTTTAATAATCCTTTCCCGGTTATTCTTCCCGAACCAATTGCAATTTTTGACTGACGGACATTGTATTGACTACCACTTTCTTTTTGCTTTTTTGTTTTTACAAGTGTGCCATCATTCTTCTGGTATGGGTTATCGATTCCAAATAAATCAAAAATTCTCTCTACCTGGTGTTTTTGTAAAACTGATGAAAAAACAAATGGAACAGCAAATCGTTGAATACCGACACATATAATCCAGATGAAAATAATTTTAACAAGCAACTCTCTTTTTCTTTTTATTTGTCTGCGAAAAAAATAAATTGCTGATACAGCAATAAGCGTAAGCAGGATAGCTAATATATTTGGATCAACAAGTATAGCAGCAATAAATAAAATGACAACACCGAAGCCAATTAAAATAATCCCTGATGGTAACCCTTCACGATACATGACTAAGAAGAATGAGAAATAAACTAATGCTAACCCAGTTTCATGCTGAGCAATTGAAATAGCTGCAGGAAATAATGCGATAGCTGCTGCAATAATTTGTGATTTACGCTGACCGAAATCTGTTTCCGGCCTTGATAAAAATTTTGCAAGGGCCAGTGCTACACTTATCTTACAAAACTCGGCAGGCTGAAATTGCATAGAACCAACCCGAATAATTGATTTGGTGCCATCTACTTCCACACCAATAGCAAACACCAGCATCAATAATAAAATACCAACTATATACCAGATATTGGCTGTAGCTGTAAAAAATTTGCTGTCGGTGAGTAATATAAAAAGACCAACCATAAATGAAACAGCAAAAAAATAAAACTGCTTACTATAATCTGTTTTAAAACCTAAGAAACTTTGTATAACCGGATCACCATCTTTATACGTTACTGCAAACACTGCCATAATACCGATTGTAGATAATATAAAATAAATCCAGACAAGACTCCAGTCGATTCCTTTTGATATGGTAGGTTGATTGCGGGTCACTCTTAATTTTTCAAACTGTCTTTTGTGATAAGATTCTTTTTTCTTGAAGTATCTATAAATAGCTGACTTGTTGGTTTAGCATTTTTCTCCGGCTCTTTATTTCCTGAATTTTTAGTGGGTTGAATTGCATTTTGCAATTCATCATCATCCGGCACAATTTCAGCTTGTAAGGTGTCTTTAAGATTTTTCAATTCTTCTTTTACCCTTTTAATTGAATCCATCTGACGCAATTTCTGAAGCATTAA
>JANPEU010000163.1:0-2536 GCA_031423175.1 Bacteroidota bacterium | reverse complement strand
TTTCTTTATCTAAAAGGGTTAGTTGCGATAGCTGCTTTTCTTTAAGTAGTAGTTGCTCTTTTATTTTCTGATCTTTTATTTCATTATTCTGATTCAGCAGGGCAAGTTCTGCTTCCTGCTGCTGTTTGCTCAGTATTTCTTCTTTCAGCAACTGCTCTTGTATAAGGTTGTCTTTTTGGAGAAGTTTGATTTGCCCAATTCTTTTTGCATCTTCTGCTTCTTTTTTATAATCGTTCAATCGAATGTAAAACTTCTTATTTAAAACAGAGTCTCTGAGATTATTATATTGCTTCAAAAAAATATAAGCACTGTCGAACCTGCCAATTTCCTGATATATATCTGAAAGAGTTTGATAATTATCTATCCGTTCAAGATTGCTGCTTACTGTCTTTAAGAAAACATCTGCTTTTGTTGCATAACTAAGCGCCTTTGTATAATCTTTTTTGCCATAATAAGCCTTAGCTGCATATGCATGTAGACTTCCCAGGTTTGCAATGTTATTTCTCTCCGTCACCACCATAATTATTTCATTGAATGTTTGCAAGGCTTTATCGTACTGCTTCATATCAGTTAGCAACCGAACTAAACTAGTCTTGCCATTTCTATGACTTAAATAGAACATTGAAGAGTCGTAATTTCCGTTTAACCTGTACAGGTTACCCATACCAATGGACCATTCAGGCAACCACCTGTTGTCATAATTATGATTAGCTGCTTTTCTAAAATATATGAATGCATTTTCGTAATCGCCGGCAAGTGTGTATATTCTGGCAATCCAGTAGTAAGCATTAAAAAGGCGTCTCTGCTTTAAAAACTCATTCTCACCAGGATAATTCAAATCATCAAATGGCCCCTTCAGTTTAGCTAAAGTCTCTGCCAGTCGAACAGCTTTTTTGCTGTAAAGCAGACCGTTTTCCAAATCTCCAAGTTCATAATAGAATCCACACAAGGCCTTGTACACTTCAAACTCACCATTGCCATTGCTTTCTTTAATATAAAAAGGAAGCGCTTTTTTAGCCTCTGCAATTGCTGTGCGGATATCGTTGAATTTTTCTAAAACATTTGCTACTTGCAAATACTGATCACCTATATATCTATTTGCGTTTGCTTTTTCATAGTAGGAGATTGATTTTCTCAATTGTTGTACTGTTTCATCCTTAAATAAAACTTGAAGGTTAGCTTGATCTCTATAAAGACTGCCGAGAGTAAATTCTATCCCAATGCAATTGTCACAATCGGTTAATTTAAGTGGTGTATAAATATTATGCCATTTATGATTCAACGCTTTTTCATAATGATAGATGCTTTTTTGCAATGCCATCCTATAATCTTCTCTTTTTCCTTTCCAATTGTATAGATACTTCTGAGCGTTGTAGGCTGCTCCAATTAAAATATCATCATTCAATTCTTCTCCTATCTTAATGGTTCGATTAGTTATCTCAATCGCCTTTTGGAAATGCGACCCAGGCTTGTAATTATTAATTGTGTCTCTATCTGCCTGATTAGATTCACGACTAAGCAAATTGATAAGGGAATATCCAATGCCTCTTTTATATTTCAATTTCGTAGCAAGCGTTAAAGCTTCATCAGAGAAATTCATTGCGTCATGCATATACTGGTCATTACTTTCCCAAACCCACAACAAACCATGTGAAATACTGTTTAGCATATCCACTCTCGCAGTGCCTTTTGCAGAAGGCAGCAGTTTTTTCAGGCTATCAACTTTACGTAGTATGATTTGATCAACATACTGCGAAGAACATGTAGCGACGAAGAATATGCTTAAAATAAAAGTGAATAAATATTTTCTCATAACAAAAACCCTCATGCCGGTTTAAATTTTAAAAAAGAGAAACAGAAGTTACGAAAAGAACGGCAATCAGATAATCGAAAGTAAAATGAGATATAACTTATAATAAGCCAGATTGGGTGTAAGGTCTTATTTTATTGGCGGGAATATGAAAAAGATGGGTAGAAAAAATCTAAGGTGATTGATAAATGAGATTAAGAAAAATAGTTTTGCCAAAATCATGGATTGCAAAAAAAGAGGAATGATTATCTTTCCAGTAGATAAAATAAAAAATTCAAAAATGGATGAAATTTTATTAATGAATATTTTCCAAAACCATGTTTACAAATTTATTTAAAGAACAGGTAGCAATTATCACCGGAGCAGGGCAGGGTATAGGTTTTGAAATTGCCCGGCAACTGGCTTTTAACGGAGCATCCGTATTGTTGAATGACTTAGATAAAAATCTTGCACAACAGGCTGCTTCAAAAATTTCGCAAAATGGTATTTGTCATCCCATGGCGGGTGATGCTGCTGATGTAAATTTTATAAGGAGCATGGTAGATGAAGCGGTTAATCGTTTTGGTAAACTCAGTATTGCCATAGCCAACGCCGGCATTACTTTATATGGCGATTTTTTTGAATACAAACCGGAAGCTTTACAACAAGTGATGAACCTGAATCTTGGTGGTAGTTTTTTCCTGGTGCAGGCCGCTGCTTCGCAAATGAAAAAACAATTAGGCGGCG
>JANPEU010000162.1:0-2059 GCA_031423175.1 Bacteroidota bacterium | reverse complement strand
TACCATGAGTTATGTAGATATTGAAAGGCAAAAAAAGCTGAGCGAAAAGGAATTGGAGCTTTCAAAATTGCAGACATTAAAAACAAAAGCTGAATTAGATGCATTGCATTCAAAAATCAATCCTCATTTTTTATATAATGCATTAAACTCAATTGCCGATTTAGCAGTTACAGATGGAAAGAAAGCAAGAAAAATGACAATTGCATTGGCAGATTTATTCCGGTACAGTATTAATTACAGCAATCATAACTACACCACAATAAAAGATGAAGTGGCAATGGCTGAAGTGTATATGCAAATTGAAAAAATAAGGTTTGAAGATCAGTTAACTTATTCAGTAAATGTGGATCCGGTGTTAAATCATTTTATGGTGCCCCGGTTTGTTTTGCAACCGATAGTGGAAAATGCAGTAAAGCATGGATTGAAAGCTACTGGAAAGCTAACAGAAATAAATATTGAAGTAAAAAGGAAAAACGATGGTTTGGTTATGATTGTCGCTGATAATGGCCCTGCATTTCCGGATGAGTTATCCCCGGGTTATGGAGTAAAAAGTATTTATGATAAAATGGATTTACTATTTCCCGGCAATTATGAAATTCATTTTAGCAACCAACCTCAAAAACAGGTCGCTATTCACCTTTTTAAACTAATGAAAGATGAGCCCGTTGTTTAAAGCAATCGTAATAGATGATGAACCCGCCGCAAGAAGATTGATGAAAAACCTCTTGCTCGAACATGCCGATGCAGTTGAAGTAATTGGGGAAGCCGGTAATGGGAGAGAAGCAATTGAAAAAATTGAATTGCTGAAACCTGATTTGATTTTCTTAGATATTCAAATGCCTGACCTTACCGGATTTGAAGTAATTGAAAAACTGCAACATAAACCAAATATTATTTTTACTACAGCGTATGAACAGTATGCTATAAAAGCTTTTGAAACATTTTCGATTGATTATCTGCTGAAACCCATTAAGGAAGAAAGATTGAATCATAGTATTCAAAAATTAAAACAATTTGGTAAAACGGATTCACCAATAAACCTGAATGGATTGCAGCAAATTATTGCTCAATTAAAAACACCACAAAAAGCAACGGCACTGCCTATAAAAACAGGTGATCGGATTATTCTTATCCGGTTTGAAAATATCTCATACCTCGAAGCACAGGATAAATATGTTTTTGTTTTTACTGTTGATGGGCAAAAGCATTTAACCGATCAAACATTAAGCGCATTAGAAGAAAAATTGCCTTCTCATTTTTTTCGGATACAGAAATCATATATTATTAATAAGGAGAAGATAAAAGAAATGCACAAGCATTTCAATGGCCGTTTTCTTTTTGTAATGGATGATAAATCAAGCAATCGCCTTACTTCGGGCAGGACCTATTCTGATCCTATTAAAGAGGAATTTGGACTTTAGATTCTAAAATTCAGCCCACCATCCATATTTAAACCAGTCATCTCAGATTTCTGCCTTTTAAACTTCTGGCCAGGTTAATTGTAACCAGGTTTCCCCTTCTGCGTCCTATTCACAAATCAATTATCGTCCACACATCACTAATATCAACCGCTAACTATAAAACATTGTACTTGGTAATAACAAGTACCTATTTTTGGGCTGTAATTAACAAAAACAAGTATTAAACTATAAAACCTATACAAAATGAGAAAGATTCTAACACTGCTGGCACTCACATTCACTTATTCTTTAGTTTCAATTGCACAAACCAAAACTGGTAAAATTTCCGGACATGTAATTGACGGAAGTGTAAAGACCGTTGAAGCGGCAACTATTACTTTATTAAGATCAAAAGATTCTTTGGTTATTAAATTGAGTGTTGCAAATAAAGAAGGAAATTTTGTTTTTGAAAATGTGGGAGATGGAAAATATTTAGTTTCGGTATCAGCCGTTGGTCATACAAAAGGTTTCTCTGAAATTTTTGAAATCAATGATGCAAATAATTCAGTGATTCTAAAAACAATTGAATTGGTTCCTGCATCCAAAGAAATTGGAGGCGTAACTGTTATTTCAAAAAAACCATTAATAGAACAAAAGAT